>JABMRP010000689.1 GCA_013202535.1 Planctomycetota bacterium | reverse complement strand
TTTTGCGCAACTGCGCCAGGGACATCACCTGGTAGCCGCCGGAATCGGTCAGGATCGGGCCGGGCCAGTCCATGAACCGGTGCAACCCGCCAAGACGAGCCACTCGTTCGGCGCCGGGGCGCAACATAAGATGATAGGTGTTGCCCAGCACCATTTCCGCCCCGGTGTTTCGGACTTGATCGACCAGCAGGCCCTTGACCGAGCCTTGCGTGCCGACGGGCATGAAGGCGGGCAGTTGGACCGGTCCGTGCGGGGTGTGCAACGTACTGCGCCGCGCGGCGCAGTGGGCGTCGACGTGGTGGAGATCGAAGGCCGGCGGGACGGGGTTCATGGCATGGCCCGGCAGCAGGGAGTCCCGCGCGGTGCGGCAACGGGGAATCCCGCGCGGTGCGGCTCAGCAGCCCGTTGGGAAAACCAAGTTAGTCGCCGCGAAGTTTCAAGGCATGGACGACCAGTTTCTCGCGAACTTCGTTGAGACTCGTCACCCCGAAATTCTTGCATTCGAGCAGGTCGTCGCCGGTCCGCCGGACCAATTCGCCGATCGTGCTGATGCCCAGCCGGATCATGCACTTTCGGGCACGAACCGACAGGCTGAGATCGGAAATCGATCGTCCCAAGAGGGCCTGCTCGTCGGCGCTGAGCGACTCGGGTTCGTAAGGCAGTTCGGCGGCCCGTTTTTCGGAGGCGAATTGGCCTAACCGCAACCCTTTCGACAGCAGCATTTCCCTGATTTCGATGAGGCTGGTTTCGCCGAAGTTCTTGCTGCCCAACAGTTCCTGTTCGGTGCTCCTGGCCAGGTCACCCAGCGTCATAATGCCCATTTTCTGCAGGCAGTTGCGGCTGCGGACCGACAGTTCGAAGTCGGTGACCGGGATGCCGAGAAGCTGCCCGATCCGATCGCGCTTTCTCTGCGCGTCCTCGTCGTAGTACATGTCGCGCGAGGCTTCGGCATCCTTGAGGAACAGGGCCGCTTGCGCGTGATTGGGACGAGAGTCGAGCATGCGTTCGTAGCATTGGGCGGCTTGGGCAAACTGCCCGCGATCCTCGTACAACAGGCCAAGATTCAGGAGCGGTCCTTCGTGGGGAGGAAACTGCGCGACCGACCGCTTGTACAGCTCCATCGCTCGTTCGTCGTTGCCGTAACGATCGTTCTCCACGGCCAACCCGAATAGCGCGCCTGCATGGTTTCGGTCGATCTCGACGGCCCGTTCGTACAAGGCGGTGACTTCCGACGGGTTGCCTCCCAGGGCGGCAACGGTTGCCGCGCGTTGGGCAAGGTACTCGGCCGTTTGCTCCACCGCGCCGGAGAGGTTGTCCAGAACGGCCAAAGCGGCTGCCGCATCGCCCCCGCGCCTCAGTGCCTCGGATTCGCCCAGGGCACAGGGATCGCTGGGAAAACCGGCCTGCTGTGCCGCTTGGAAGCATTGCCGGGCCGCCGCGAAATCGCTCCGCGCCAGATGGGCCCGGGCCAGGTAGAACTGCGCCAGGGCGCCTCCGTCGGCCTGCTCCAAGATGCTGACGGCACGATACAACCGCCCCAACAGACATAGGCAAACGCCCAGACGAACGTTCTGGGCCGGGGTCAGGTCCCCGGTCGCTTCCAGATCGGCCACGGAGTCGCGAAGCGTGCGGAAGGACGAGAAATCCTGAGCGACTGCCCCGCGCAGTTGCTCGGCCTCGCCGGAACCGAATGCGCCGTCGAATACCACCAGTTGCCTGATGTCCAACTCAACCTCTTGCGACATCGCCGCTCTCCCTTGAACATCGGAAATGCTTGTTTCTTAACAGCCCGTTGAAAACCCACAAGCGCTCGCGCGGCGCACACGGTGCGGCGCGAGACTCGAAGAGCCAGCGGTGGGACTCGAACCCACAACCCCCGCATTACGAATGCGGCGCTCTGCCAATTGAAGCTACGCTGGCAAGTTGTTTCGAGGCAATCGTTCGCTCCCGGCCCCTGGTGGGGATTCAACAGCCGGGACGTCACCCCCCAGTTTGTGGGCAAATGGTCCACCGATCTCAGTTCCTTCCACGGGGCGAATCGCCACAATCCCGGTGGAGGCGGCGACGCGTGGCCGAAATTGACCGAATTACATACTGTATCACCTTCCCCCGCGACCGACAAGCCGGCACATTCGGCGAAACGGCGAAATGATGACGGAGATCAAGAAGAGGGCTCTGCTTCGACCCACGGCACATTGGGGGGGATTTCCTCATCCGCCCCCTCGGAAGGCACCGCGCGCCCGAGTTGCAGGTCGGTGATGATCACCTGGGCGATGACCCGCGCTGACAGCGTCTCGCTGATCTGCTCCTGAAGACGGTGCTTCAGATCGCCGAGATCGGTGTCTTCGAAGTCACCGCCGTGTGCCTGACGCAGCAACTCCTCGATGTCCTGCTGGACGCGAAACTTGTTGACTTGGAGCAACTGCTCGGCGGTCTGGGCAACTTCCGCGATCAGGCTCAGATGCACCGTGAACACCGCGGATGCTACCGGAGAATCGCTCTCATCCTCGGCGGTAAACGTAAATTCGCCCAACGTGACTTCCGGCGGTAGCCCGGCGCCACTGCCTCCCGTCGAGAGACCGTAACACACCAAGACGACGCCGTGCGTCAGCAGCGAAACGCCCAGGAATATCCCCAGCCACCGTCGGGTTGCCAGCTTGAAAAGCCATGTTCGGCCGGGGGGCGGTGCGGGAGAAGCCTCGATCTCGGCACCTTCGGTCTCGGTCGGATTGGGTTTCGATTCGGCCATGGGGTAGCAGCCTCCCTAAATCGGGTTGCGTGATCCCGGTGGTTGTCCGGGCAGGTCCCACCACCCTTCAGACGACAATGGCGGGGTCCCGGAGCCGGCGATCGGGCCAGTCAGATCGTATCTCTTGCCAAGCCAATGACAGGAAAAAGGTCTTTGCCGACTCATCCAAAATCTAGCTTACGGTGGTGGGCCAATGGCAAACGTTCTAGAAGAGGGGGTGGATTCTACGAATTCACCGAGGGGTATTACGGAAGGCGCGGTTTCTTGGGCGTCTGAGAACACGTTTTCGCCGGTTGCCAGACGGGGGAGGGCCAAGAAAAAAGCGAGGCCTCTGACGCGCCACTATCCAAAGCGGCATGTCGGGCGGCAAGGGCAAGGTAGCCGCCCGACCCCTTTCCGTCAGAGGCCTCACGGGCCAGTCGAAATGATCTCGACCTGCGCGGTCGATCTGCCTTGGTTATCAGCACTTCGTATGCCACACTCGCCCCGATCCGCCGTTTTTCGCCACAAGAGGAAACGTAAAGTCTTTTGTCAATGTATTTTACAGAAAAAATTCCAGTTTGATACGTGTACCCTGCTCGTCTTGGTTATCGCCCCGAGCGTGTATGGCTCTGATACATTCAGCGCTATATTGTGCCGCAGGCTCCGGTGACCAACGCCACTGCGAGGGGGTAGTATGACAGACCGGTAGACCCGACGAATATCGTTATTCGCGCGGTGCCTGTCCCCTTTTTCAGCAGGCTGGTATGCTACTCGGTAGGGAGTGGCAAATAGATGCAATTGGACGGTTTTCTCTCCAAAGACGCGGATCGGGTTCTCGTTTCGGTCAATCCAATGGCCGGCTGCAAGGACGCAACACGGCGCGTCGCCCGGCTGGTCGATCTGCTGGCGCCGGCCGGCCTGACCGTCGAGGTGCATTCGGATCTGGCCACGGTGGCCCAGCGGGCCAATCGTTGGCACGAGGAAGGCAAGCTCCGCTCATTGGTGGGGGTCGGCGGTGACGGAACGGCGGCCGAGCTGGTCAACCGGACCGACGTGGGCGTGCCCCTGATCATGCTCTCCAGCGGAACGGAGAACCTGCTGGCTCGCCATCTCGGCTTGCCCGCGGAGGCGGAGGATGTTTGCCGGACCATCGTCGACGGCCACTTCATTCGACTCGACGTGGGACGGGCCAATGGCCGGCTTTTCCTCCTGATGGTTGGCTGCGGATTCGACGCGGAAGTCGTTCGCCGCCTGCATCAGAGCCGGCGCGGCCACATTCGGCGTCTCAGTTATCTCAAACCAATCCTCTCGGCGATGCGTAGTTACGGGTATCCGGAGCTTCGGGTATACTGGGAGGATGTGGTCGAGGGAGGCCCCCCAAAGGAATCGTGCCAAGGAGCATCGGGCTCGGGAACATCGTATGCCGACAGTCGTTGGGCGTTTGTTTTCAACTTGCCGCGGTATGGAGGGGGATTTCGGATTGCCCCATGGGCGATCGGCAACGACGGGTTACTCGACGTGTGTACGTTCCGGCGCGGCCGGTTATGGCACGGACTGCGATTCGTGGCCGGGGTACTCGCCGGGCGGCACCGGCGGATGTCCGATTGCACGGTCGGCAAGGTCCGCCGGCTGCGGATCACCGCCGAGCAACCGGTACCCTATCAGTTGGACGGCGATCCCGGCGGATATTTGCCCTTGGAGATCGACGTGCTTCCCGGTCGCCTGACCGTCGTGGTACCCGCTGACCGAGCCGAGAAGGAAAGACGGTAACCCTTGGCTTTTCATGCTTTCCGGCCGATTTTTTCAATTTCGCGAATTCCGGCCAGTCGTGACGAAAGACGCAAACGTGTCCGACCATCCTGAAAACGACCTTCCCCTCGGGCCGCGACTTGCCGCGGTGGGGCCCTACCGCTGTGGTTCGGGACAACCTCTGCTGGTGATCGCCGGGCCGTGCGTGATCGAAGACGAATCGACTCTGCTGTCGATCGGCGAGCGGCTGGCGCGGATTGCCGCCGAATTGCCCATTTCGCTGGTCCTCAAGGCGTCGTTCGACAAGGCCAATCGCACGAGCATCGAATCCTATCGGGGCCCCGGACTCGAGCGGGGCCTGGAGATACTCGACCACCTCAAGCGGACCACGGGCCTGCCGGTGACGACCGATATTCACGAACCGCATCAGGCGGCCCCGGCGGCCCGTGTCTGCGATCTGCTGCAGATTCCCGCGTTTCTTTGCCGACAGACCGATCTGCTGGTCGCCGTGGCGAAGACCGGTTGCGCGGTGAACGTGAAGAAGGCCCAGTTTCTGGCTCCCTGGGACATGAAGCACGTCGTCGGCAAGCTGGAAGCCGCCGGTTGCCGCGATATTCTGCTATGCGAACGGGGCACGTTTTTTGGGTACGGCCGGTTGGTCAACGACATGCGGGCGATTCCGCAGATGCAGATGCTCGGTCGTCCCGTGGTGTTCGATGCCACGCACAGTGTGCAAGAGCCCGGCGGGCTGGGCACCACCAGCGGCGGCAACCGCGCGATGGTCGAGCCTTTGGCCAGAGCCGCGATGGCGCTGGGCGCCGACGGGCTGTTCTTCGAGACACATCCCGCGCCCCAAACCGCCAAGAGCGACGGCCCCAACATGATCCCTTTGGATCGCATGTCCGATCTGCTGCACCGGCTCGTTGCGATTCGCCAAACTGCGATTCGCCAAACTGTGATTCGTCAAACTGCGGAGGAATTACCTTGAGCCGAAAGCCGACCAAGCCGTTTCCCGTCCCGCGACCTCTGCCGGCGCCCGGCGGCCGGCGGCTGATTTCGCCGTTGCTTGGCGTTGTCGCCTGGGCGTGCCTGGCAACGTGGTTTGCCGGCTGCTCGGGCTGCTCGGGAGAGACGGGATTGACGCCGAGCGATGCGACGCGGGATCCGATCGCCGACGCCAAGTGGCGCAAGGAACTGTTCGAGTCGGCCGTCGAGAATCTCGACCGCATCGAGGAGTTCGAGACCGAGGGAATGTTGCGCCAGATCGTCGACGGGTTTGGGCAATGGATCCGGGGGCAAGAGCCGGACGGCGAATGGCAACCGGCCAAGCTGATCAAGACGTTGCCGCCCCACTTGAGAGAGTCGGCCTTGATCGAGAAACTCGACAAGCTCCAGTTTTCCAACTACGACGGGCTGGCCGTGTTGGAAGCGGCTTGGATGCGCGACGTCTCGAACCGGGTCGTGCGCGGCGCCCCCGGCGACGACGTGGAACTGGCCAAACGCCTGTTCGACTGGACGGTGAGGAATATCCATTTGGAGCCGGGCGTGGTTCCGGTTCCGGGGCCCGGCAACCAGTATGCGCCACGCGGCGTTCGCTCGCCCCTGCAAACCCTCTTGCTGGGACGCGGTACGCGAATCGAACGGGGCTGGGTCTTCATTCTGCTGGCCCGGCAACAGCGGCTCGACGCGGCTTGGGTGGCTTTGTGGGAAGGTCCGGGCGGCCAATCGCTCCAGCCCCGGTTTGTCGGCGTGCTGAGCGATGGGGAGATTTATTTATTCGAGCCGCAACTGGGCCTGCCCGTGCCGGCCGAAAACGGTTTGACCCTGGACGACCGCGGGCAGCTCGACGTGAAGCCGGCCACCTTGCGTGAAGTCGCCGA
>JABMRP010000688.1 GCA_013202535.1 Planctomycetota bacterium | reverse complement strand
GTTACACTGAGATGTGGATGCCGTACAACTTCGACCCAAAGCTCATCGACGGAGAACTGGCTTTGGCCGAGGACGCCGGCTTCAACTGCCTGCGGGTGGTGTTGCCGTTTGTGGTTTGGGAGCACGACCCGGAGGCGTTCAGGAAGCGGCTGAAATCCTTCGTGTCGATTTGCGACAGGCGTGGCCTCAAGGTGATGTTCACGCTGTTTGACGACTGCGCCTTCGGCTCCGACGAGAAGCTCAAGAACCCGACCTACGGCAAACAGCCGGAAGTGCTCAAAGGCTGGTACGCCAACGGCTGGACGCCCAGTCCCGGCCACGACATGGTCCGCGACCCCAAGACCTGGCCCCGCCTGGAAGCATACGTCAAAGACGTGATCGGCGCTTTCAAGGACGATCGCCGCGTGTGGGTGTGGGACCTGTACAACGAGCCGACCAACGGCGGCCTGGGCAACACCTCGGTCCCGCTGGTCGAGGAAGTATTTCGATGGGCGAGGGACGTGAATCCATGGCAACCGCTGACCGTCGCTCAATGGAACGGTAACACCATGCTCAACAACCTGATCTTTCGCAACAGCGACGTCATCACGTTCCACGACTACGGGCCGGCCGACGGTCTCGCGCGTCACATCGAGACGCTACGGAAGCATGGACGCCCACTAATCAACACCGAATGGCTCAACCGGGGGCGTGGATCTCTCGTCGAATCGTGCCTTCCTGTTTTCGCCAAGGAGAACACCGGCTGCATGCACTGGGGGCTGGTCAACGGCAAGACCCAGACGCACCTTGCCTGGGGCTGGCGGCCCGGCATGGGGGAGCCGAAGGTCTGGCAGCACGACCTCTTTCACCCCGAGGGCAAGCCTTATCGTCCGGAAGAAATCGAGCTGTTTCGCAAGTACTTGCTTATGAGGAAGTCCGACGAAAAGAAACCATGAATCGCAACGCTCGAAACGCGACGGCGGTACTCTTCGTCGTCTACTTTGCCACCGTCGCAGAAGCGCAGAGGGCGCGGCCGTTGCACTACAAGGGCTGGAAGGCCTTCGTGCTAAAGAACGATCTCGTGCGGTTGCACGTCGTACCCGACATCGGCGGCCGGGTGATCCAGTACGCGCTGGGTGAAAAGGAGTTTCTCTGGGTCAATCCGGCGCTGGTCGGCAAGACCTCACCGCAAACCGGTCTCGATCCGGACGGAGGGTGGATGAACTACGGCGGCGACAAGCTCTGGCCCGCTCCGCAGGGCTGGGACAACGACCAACAGTGGCCGGGTCCGCCCGACGCCGTGCTCGACGGCCAACCCTACCGGGCCGAAACGGCCCGCAATGCCATGCTGATCCGCCTGACCAGCCGCCCCAGGCGTAAGCGTTGCGGTCAGGAAGAACGCATCGCCGGTGACAACGCGCTGGATTCTACTGCGACTTCAGCCCGAAATCAAGTTTTCGCCCTGGCTGGCCGTGATCAGCGGCGGGACCACGTTGGCACCCATTGACACCGCGCTGGGGCGCAAGGACAATGGTTTGGCAAGATGGCCGGTCGCGTCGCTGGGAAAGAACGATTCGGAGACTTCCGCTTGGGAGGCAGCTTCTCATGTTCCTCAATGGGTTTGCAAAGGCGGCGGGCGTATCTGGGGCGCTGCTCATTGCCGCTGTCTGTTTCTCAGTCTGTTCGACTAATCGTGCATTTGGAGGAGGGGAGGCACGACGCCGTCTCGATCTTAACGGGACCTGGGATTTCCGAATGGACCCCCAGGACGAAGGCCTGGCCCAACAGTGGTTTCAGGCCGAGGTGGCTTACCCGGACAAGATCCAAGTGCCGGGCAACTGGCAGGCGCAGGGCTTTGGGGAACCGTGTCGCCATCTGCGCCATGACTATCAGGGGAAGGCGTGGTACCGGCAGGCAGTGCGGGTTCCCAGCGACTGGGCCGGCAAGCGCATCTGGCTCCACTTGGGGGGCGTTGCGAACACCGCGGAAGTCTTCGTCAACGGTAGCCACATGGGCTCCGTGGACGGCTTTCTCACACCGTACGAGTTCGACATCACCGATGCCGCCGCACCGGGTGCTACGGCGCTGGTCGTATGCCGGGTGGATAGCAGCGGCCCGGCGCCCGTGGGCATGTTCAACTTCTTCGGCCGCTGGGGTGGACTCTATCGAGGGGTCTGGCTCGAAGCCCGTCCCGACCTGGCGATCGACGATCTGTTCGTGATGCCGGACGTGCGCAGCGCCACGGCCCGCACACAGGTCGTCTTGCGTCGCGGTGCTCCAGGCCCGGCTTGGGAAGGCCAGCTCCGGGTCTCGATCGCGCCCGGTAATGGCGGCCAGGTCTCCCAGGGGAAGGGAACCG
>JABMRP010000687.1 GCA_013202535.1 Planctomycetota bacterium | reverse complement strand
CGGTCGGCGTGTTGGCGTTGTAATAGTATCGGTTGTTGCTCGGGTCGTTCGGATAGACCACCGCCTTGCGCCGCGACGGGCAGTAGTAGGCCGCGACCGGAGTTTGCGCGGCCTGCGTGCGCTGGGCTTTCTGCTCGTCCTCGCTACCTTGGAGTCCGAGCCGGTGCAGGGCGTCCTGTTCGATGAACGGCAGGATGTTATAACCCCAACCGGCCGGCTGCCGCTCGCCGAACCCGCGATCGGCGTCTCCGGTCCAGCGCCAGCCCCAGCCTCCGGTGGGAAAATGCCCCTGGGCTTCCAGATGGTGCAAGCACGCGCGACCCATCTGGTGCAGGTTGTTCTTACATTGGGTCCGTCGTGCCGCCTCGCGGACCGATTGGACCGCCGGCAGCAACAGTCCGATAAGAATGCCGATGATTGTAATCACCACCAGCAGCTCGACGAGCGTAAAGCCACGCGATGTGCGCCCTGACATAACAGGTTCCCCCCGGGTTTCCTGGATGCCCCGATTCTCCGATCCGGGTGGATTCGGTCCACCGCGATTATTGTAGCCTCATGCCGCGGCGTTTGGCAAGACTGGGAACTCTCTGTTTGACGATCTCACGCCATCGGGTGGTGTGATGCGGGGTCTCCCCCCAAACCGGCGACGTTCTGCTATAATGCGCGGCCTGCTGGCACCACCACCCTACTGCCAGCGGAAAACTCGCTAAAGGAATACCAAAATGACCGGCAGAGAACGAATCCTGGCCACGCTCAACCGGCAGCGGCCCGACCGGGTTGCCTTCGATATCGCGGGCACCGACTGCTCGGCCGTCCACGTGTTGACGTATCAGAAGCTCCGCGACGCGCTGGGAGTTCCGCAGGGGCCGATCAAGTGCGGCTGCCTGATCCAATTGGTGGCCGAACCGGAGGAAGCGGTCAACCAGGCGTTGGGCGTCGACGCCGAGGCACTTTGGTTTGGTTCGGAAGAGACGAAGATCTGGAAGACGCCGTTCGGCCCGGAGTTGATCGTGCCGGAGAAGTTCGCCGTCGAGGACCTGCCCGATGGGTCGTCGGTGGTACGCAACGCCGAGGGAACCGTCTGCTTCCGCCGCTCGGCCGACGCTTACTACTTCGACCCGGTGTACGCGCCGCTGGGTCACATTACCAAGCCGGAGGAACTGGACCAGTACGACGCGATGTTCGACCGCTGGGACTACGCGCCCCTCTACGACGAACCGATCGAAGCGCTGGCCGAGCGAGCCCGCAAGCAATACGAGTCGACCGATCGGGCGGTCGTCGGCTTGTGGCGAATGCACTATATGCAGGGCGGCCAGATCTCGCGCGGATTTGAAAACTTTTTCATGGACCTGGCGGCCGATAAGAAAATGGTCCACGCCCTGATGGGCAAACTGCACGAAGCCTACATGCGGCGGCTTGAGGTGTTCCTCGCCGCCTTCGGCCAGTGGATCGACGTCGCCTTCCTGACCGACGACCTGGGCACGCAGAACACGGGCCAAATTTCGCCGGACACGTATCGCGAACTCATCTATCCCTACATTTCCGAGGCCGTCGCTCGGATCAAGGCCGCGGGAAAGAAAGTCGTGATGCACTCGTGCGGAGCGGTCTCCAGTTTCATTCCCTCGTTCATCGAGATGGGCGTCGACGGGCTCAATCCCGTGCAGGTTAGCGCCGGCGGGATGAATCCTCGCGATCTGGTACGCGAGTACGGCCGCGACATCGCTTTCTGGGGCGGCGGCTGCGATACGCAACACGCGATGAACGCCGCCGACCCGGAAACCGTTCGGGCCGACGTGCGTCGCCGGCTCGACGAGTACGGCCCCGACGCCCATCTGGTCTTCACCCAGGTGCATAACATTCAGTACGACGTCCCGCCGGAGAACATCCTCGCCATGCGCGACGAATTCCGCCTGCGGACGGGCGGTTAGTTGCCCTCGCCCACGAGCCGGTAGATGCGATAACCGTCGCCGCAGGCGGCGCGTGTGAGAGGGAAAAAGGGGACAGGTCCAATTTGTGCGAAGCACCCTCCGGGCCGCGACCAACCTCCGGT
>JABMRP010000686.1 GCA_013202535.1 Planctomycetota bacterium | reverse complement strand
CCTTCTGGAAGGACACGGCCAAGGTCGGCGTCGTGCGCGTCGACATGCGCGAGGCCATGGTCGACGTCGGCGGTCAGGAGATTATGACGGCCGACAAGGTCACGCTACGGCTCAACGTCGTCTTGGGCGAGAAGGGTCTCGCCGAGCGGGTCGTGAACCTGCTCTGATTGACCGAAATACCTGGGGTCGGGCGAAAGCTCGGCCCCCGGGTCTTTGGGGTGTACTGGAGCAAGAGTAGCCACGTTTGGGATTCGTTCGCAGTTCTTCCAGCCACCCTCGGCGTACGTGGCGAGGGGATTCCGGATTTCACTCATAGTGCAGGGACATTTCGGCGAGACAGCACTGTTCGGTACGGTAGACCAGAGGTAGATTGAGAAGACCACAAATAAAAAAAGGACTCACGTCAAATCGACGTAAGTCCTTTTATGTCAATAAGTACCGGAGGTGGGGATCGAACCCACACGTCCCGAAGGACACTGGATTTTGAATCCAGCGCGTCTGCCATTCCGCCACTCCGGCTGGCGTGGTTGCGGTCGGTGGACCGTTTGTGGACCCGGATTGTACGAGACGGGCTGGATCTTGGCAAGTTGACCTTTCGCCATGATCCGCTTGAGATTGCCGGAGATCTGGGTGTTTCGTGTCTTCAGGGACTCTCTGACGACACGATCCAAGAGGGTGCTGCATAACATGTTACGGCGTATATCCGCGCCGATTGCGATTCAGATTCCGGCGACCTGGAAATGAGGGCTGCCGGGCGTTACACTAGGGGCTATATCATGCGGCAAGCCGAGGATGGACGGTAATGTCCCGGGAAGCAGCCGGTTTGCCCCTGCCCGCCGATTGTGACGCTACCCCACGGTTCTTCCCGGTTTTGAGAGAGGCTTCTTCATGCAGTGCGTACGAAAAGTGTGTGGTTCGCGGGCCGTGCCGACGGTCGTTGTCTTGGTTCTTGCGATGGCCATGGGCGGTTGTGGCGGATCGACGAAGAAAAAGAAGAAGAGCAGCAACCCTACGGTCGCGAAATACGTCAAGGAAGCGAAGGATGCGTACGACGACAGCAAGCCGAAGCAGTCGATCGAAGCCTGCAATAAGGCCATCAAGCTGGATTCCAAATGCCAGAAGGCCTATGCCTATCGAGGATTGTGTTACGGCGAGTTGGGTGACCGCAAGAAGGCCCTGGCCGATTTCACCAAGGCCATCGAACTCGACCCAAAAGACATGACCTGTTACGAGCAGCGGGCGGCAATCTACCGAAAGCAGGGAAAAACCGCGGCGGCGGACCGGGATAAAGAGATGGCCGCCGCCATTCGCGAGAAGCGGTGGGACGATATCGAGGGGCTCAAGGCCAAGAAATACGAGAACAAATAGTCGTTGCCCGGCCTACCTGGCTTCCGGTCGATAGACCCAGATGGTGCCTTGTGTCTTTCCATGGGTTCGCAGCACATGTTCGTTCACGATCTCATTGCCGGACGTCTGGTTCCAGTTCTGGTGGAGGATCCTTAGTCGGCCTTCGCCCAAGGCGGCAATCACCACGGCCGTGTGATGGGGAAACTCTTCGAGGAACGTGTAATCGCCGTCGGGATCTGCCCGGGTCCATTCGATGATCACGTTGCGGAACTGCAAGATATCCCCCGGCAGGGCGGCGGCCGTGCTGGTTTGCAGTGCCCCCCAAACGTAGTCGGCCGTGGCGTTGACCGTTCCATAGTCGGCGGCCGATCGGGCACCGGCAGCCCTCAAGGACTCATCGGCCAAATCGAAACATTCGCCGCGGCCGACACGCGTTCCCCGTCGGGTTTCCGCCTGGGAGACGACATCCTGGCTCAAAGTCATCGAATTTCCCCTTTGATTTCAGTGTTCTGGAGATAGAAACCGAGCGGTGCAAGGCAGCCGCCCCCCCGATCGGTCTCTTCTTGAGAATCCGGTGGTTGCATACCACCATTTTCGTGTCCGACGGCCCGGCGTTGCGTGGAATTTTCCTGAATTCGCGTATTGCCGGGGATAGCCCCGTTTTTCGCTTCCTCTGCGAGAGCCCTGCCACCCATCCCGCGTTCACCGGCTCTTCTCCAGTACTTCCGCCGTTTCCACCCACAACGCGAAGTACGGCTGGTCGCTGTCGGCCTCTTCAAGAAGAATCAGAAACGGCTTGTCGAACACCAGTTGCCGCGGCTCGGCTTTCCGTTCCGGCTCTTTCGCCGTCGCCGCGACAAAGGCCGCCTCCGATTCGACCCGCGCGCCCGTTGCATCAAGGCGGAAACGGATTCCCTGCTGGGCATAGAAGACAAAGTACTCCTCCCAGCCCGGGTTTTGAAAGTACCGCCCCAACAACTCCGTGAAATTGCGTCGCACTCCCACGGAAACCACGGGCACGGCGAGCGTTTCGCCTTTCCTTAAACGACTCGAAAATGAATCCCCACCGGCCGGGTTCTCGATCCGCCGCTTCACCGCGGCGATCGTGGCGGCGAGCGACTCGGCCGGCGGGATCTTGGCCAGAACAAGTTTCTCGTTGCCGGAAGCCGTGTTGAGCCGAAGGATGAAATCGTCATCGTCGACGTAGTCCAAAATCGTGACTTGCTTCCCAAGGGCAGCGTATCGAGGCGATTTCCACTTGAAGTCCTTCAGACCGAAAGCCGCCACGCCAACTTCCCCACTTCGCGCACGAAAGTCGATCGCCTGTAGATCGTCAAATTTCTCGGCAAACGGTAACGACTTTTGCAGGTAGGCATAAGCGATCAAAGCGGTGTCATCCCCTTCCAGTTCGTCTTCCACGTCGTCCAGCATCCGCGATTCGGTCCCGGAAAACTTGCGCTGGACCTCGGCGCGGATTTTCTCGATGATTCCGTCGCTGGCCTTCCCCGCCATCGCCACGTACGAATCCTCCGAGAGAATCTCGCGCCCCACCTCCCGGGCGTTGAGCATCTCGGCCATCGGGGGCGAACCCTCCAACTTGATCGGCTCCCCAAGGATCTCGTCCGCGAACTCGTTCCAGGCCAGTTGGAACGTCGCGCAGTAAAGATAGTTCCGCCCGGGTGTTACCGGCCCCTGAGCGTGTGGAAGAACGTCCGTCTCGGCAAGGTCTTTCGCGTCGACCATCTCCGGCAACTTGTCATCGGCGGCATTCTCATGCCCGCACTGGCATCCCGGTGCCGTCAACACAATCAACACACCGGCGCACGCCACACCTTTCACCAATCGTCGGCAAGACATTTCCGTTCTCCTGATCGGTTGAACGTCGAAACATGTTACCGGTCGACGAGCTTTGCCGCGTCGACCGCCTACGGATGGGGATGTTCATCGCAATGCTTGCGCGATTTTGGCAATGATAACGATCGGTGTCAAGCACCTAGATCGAGATTTTCGACAGAATAGACAACGGGAATTCCGCGGACACGTCGTGAAGACCAAAAAACCCCACTCTCCGCGAGGTGCGAAGGTGGGGTTTGTCGGCAACCGTTCACACCGCGGGAAATCAAGCGGATATCGCCGGAAACTCACGCAGAGGCGCGGAGCACGCGGAGGTTCCTCGCGAAATCGACTGACAGTCCCACGCGCATGTCGGCCAATCGACGATAGGTCAGCAATAGCTTCCCGTGGATCGGCGCTACGCTCTCGACCGATTTCAACTCCCTTGTTTTTTTAGCCCTCTGCGTTCTCCGCGCCTCTGCGTGAGCTCCCTTTGTTTTCCAGGGTGTGAACGGTTACGGTT
>JABMRP010000685.1 GCA_013202535.1 Planctomycetota bacterium | reverse complement strand
TCGCCGTTTGTTCCGCTCAGTGCGCCCGACTCGGCACTGCCGGCGGTGGTGATGCAATTCGCGGTGAAGAACACGAGCCGGCAGAAGGTCGACGTGGTCTTGGCCGGCTGGCTGGAGAACGCCGTTGCCTCCACCAGCGGCCAGGGGATGTACGGCGAGCGCGTGAACCGTGTTGTGTCGGAGGAAGGGCTGACCATCGTGTACGGATCGGCGCGAGCCGTCGAGCCGCCCGAGAACGTGCGGCCGTCACGCCCGCTGGCCGATTTCGAGGGCGAGGATTACGGCGATTGGACCGTCGAAGGCGAGGCGTTCGGCAAGGCCCCCGCCCGCGGCACGTTGGACCGCCAACAAGACGTCAGCGGATTCGCCGGCCGTGGACTCGTCAACACGTATCTCGGCGGCGACGACCAGATGCACGGCAAGCTCGTCTCGCCGGAGTTGGAGATCGATCGGGCGTTTCTCAGTTTCTTAATCGGCGGCGGCGACCACAAGGACAAGACGTGTATCAATCTGCTGATCGACGACAAGGTTGTACGCACGGCCATCGGCAAGAAGGAAGAGAAACTCCTGGCACACAACTGGGACGTTCGCGAGTTCGCCGGTCGCAAGGCGCGGATCGAGATCGTCGACCGCGAGTCGGGTCCCTGGGGGCACATCAACATCGACCAGATCGAGTTGCGCGACACACCGATGTCTCTGCCTCCCGGTGTGTTGGAAAAGCAACCCGACTTCGGCACGATGGGTCTCGCTCTGTTGCACTCCGGCCCGTCGGTGGTCGCCCGGGCCGCGCTTCCCGAGGACGCGCAAGGGGAAGCGTTGTTCCAAGCCCTCGGCGAAACGTCCGATGCGGATACCGCGGAGCGACCTTTCGGCACGAAACTGTGCGGAGCGTTGGGCCAGCGTCTGTCGCTTTCGCCCGGCGAGGAGGCCCGGGTGACGTTCGTGGTGGCTTGGTGTTTTCCGAACCGACCCGAACGGGGCAACTTCTACGCGACGCGGTTTGACTCCGCCCGAGCAGTGGCCCAGTTTATCGCCGAGCAGTTCGATCGGCTCGCCGACGATACGCGGCGGTGGCACGCCACGTGGTACGACTCGACGCTGCCCCACTGGCTGTTGGACCGGCTTTTCTCGACCGTCTCGACATTGGCCACGTCGACTTGTCAGTGGTGGGCCAACGGTCGGTTTTGGGCTTGGGAAGGGGTCGGTTGTTGCCACGGTACGTGCGCCCACGTGTGGAACTACGAGCATTCGATGGCCCGGCTGTTTCCTCGTTTGGAGCGATCGGTACGCGAGATGCAGGACTTCAACCCCGAGTCGGGCTTCACCGAAGAGACCGGCGCGGTCCGGTTCCGCGGCGAGGGCTGGGGGATCTGGGCCGGCGATAGCCAGGGCGGCACGGTGCTCAAGGCGCTGCGCGAACACCAGATGTCGACCGACAACGGATTCTTGAAGGAGAACTGGCCGCGAATCCGCAAGAGCCTGGAGTTTCTCGTGGCCGAAGACGGTAACGCCGACGGCCTGATCGAGGGTTCGCAGCACAATACGTACGACATCAATTTCTTCGGCCCCAACCCGATGATCGGCTCGCTCTATCTGGCCGCCCTGCGAGCCGGCGAGGAGATGGCCCGGGAGTTGGGCGAGGAAGCGTTTGCCACCGAGTGCCGCGAGATCTTCGAGACCGGTCGCAAACTGAGCGTCGAGCGGCTGTTCGACGGCGAGTACTTCGTCCAGATCGTCGACCTCGAAAAATATCCCCAACACCAGCACGGCGACGGCTGTCTGGCCGATCAACTCTTCGGTCAAGGTTGGGCTCATCAAGTGGGTCTGGGATACGTCTACCCCAAGCAGCAGATCGATACCACGCTGGAGTCGATCTGGAAATACAATTGGGCACCCGATATCGGCCCGCAGAATGAAGTCCACAAACCGGAACGCTGGTTCGCTTCGCCCGGCGAGGCGGGCCTGTTTACGTGTACCTGGCCCAAGAGCCCGCATTTGCCGGGGGGCGTGCGTTACAAGAACGAAGTGTGGACGGGCATCGAATACCAGGTGGCCGGCAACATGGCTTGGGACGGCATGGTGACCGAGGCCCTGGCCATCTGCCGCGGAGTACACGGGCGGTATCATCCGTCGAAACACAACCCGTGGAACGAAATCGAATGCGGCGACCACTACGCCCGAGGCATGGCCAGCCACGGCGTATTTCTCGGGCTATGTGGTTGGGAGTATCATGGGCCGAGGGGGTATCTCGGTTTCGCTCCGCGGATCACACCCGAAGCATTCCGCGCCGCCTTCACCGCCGCGGCCGGTTGGGGCACCATCGCACAACAGCGAACGGAGACCGTGCAAACCAACCGGATCGAGGTGAAGTGGGGTGCGGTGCAAGTGAAGACATTGACCTTTGAACTACCCGCCGACACCAAACTTCGCTCGGCCCTCGTCGAACTCCAGCGGACCGACGGCGCGGTCCCCAAGAGACGTCCCGTCGTGGCCGAGGCGAAGCAAGAGGAGCGTCGCGTCGAGATCACGTTGGCCGGGCCGATCGTGTTGGCGGCGGGGCAAGCGTTGGAAGTAAGGATGATGACGTAGCCATTCCCAAAAAGGAGAACGCCATGCAACGTCGAATCGTTCTGATCGCATCGGTTACCCTAGCGCTGACGGCCATGATGGGTAACCGAGCGCCCGCTCAACAGATCCTTACGTACCCCGATCTGGTCCATCGCATGATCGACCTGGAGCATCTGGCAACGCTGCCGCCGAAAGGTGAGACGGTCAAGCAATGGGCCAGTTGGGATCGGGGGAGCCAGTACGACGCCCTGGCGGAGAAGTACGTCAATTGGGCGGCCAACGGCGACGGCAACGGCCTGATTCGCAAGGAGGGCGATCGGGAAGTCATGGCCGAGATGGAAGGGCCGGGCTGCCTCTGGCGCGTTTGGTCGGCGCTGCCGGAGAAGGGGCACGTGAAGATCTACCTCGACGGCAGCGATACGCCGGTGATCGACATGCCGTTTGCCGATTGGTTCGACGGCAAGCACGCACCGTTTGATTATCCGCTGCTCTCCTACCGGCTGGAAGACCTCGGCTGCCGCGGTCAGAATCTCTACTTCCCGATTCCCTACCGCAAGTCGTGCAAGATCGTCGCCGAGGGGGGTTGGGGGCGCTACTATCATTTCAATTACACGACCTTCGCTCCAGGCACCACGGTGCCCGCGTTCACCGGGCAGCTCTCTACCGAAGACGCCGCGGCGCTGCGGCGCGTTAACGACTACTTCGCCGCCAATCAAGGCACCGATCCGGCCGGCGCGCGGGACGGCGAGAAGACGCACACGGAACGTGTGCAAGTCGGCGCCGGCGAGGCGGTCGTGATGGAACTGTCCGGGCCGCGGGCGATCACGGCGATCCGAGGGCGAATGAAGACGGCCGATCGCGACGACGAGATGGCCGCCCTGCGACGACTCGTGCTGCGGATTACTTGGGACGATCAGTCTCGGCCGGCCGTCTGGTGCCCGGTGGGCGATTTCTTCGGCACGGCTCCCGGCAAGAACCTCTACAAGTCACTGCCGGTGGGAATCACCGAAGACGGCGGCTACGCGCTCTGGTACATGCCCTTTGCCAAGCGAGCCAAGCTCGAACTGGTCAACTTCGACACGAAGGCTCGCCAACTGGAGGTCGAGATCGTCACCGCCCCGCTGGCTCGGCCGATGGACGAGTTGGGCTACTTCCACTGCAAGTGGCACCGCGACGTTTTCCCGCTCACCAAAGACCGCTGGCCCGACTGGACGATGATCCGCACCGAGGGCCGCGGCCGGTTTTGCGGCGTGATGCTGCACGTGTTCAACGCCCCGGGCGGTTGGTGGGGTGAAGGCGACGAAAAGTTCTTCGTCGACGGCGAGAAATATCCCTCCACGTTTGGCACCGGCTCGGAAGATTACTTCGGCTACGCCTGGGGACATCCCGGATTGTTCGAGCGGCCGTACCATTGCCAGACGATGACCCAGAACAATCGTGGCCACCAATCGCTGATCCGCTGGCACATCAGCGATGCGGTCCCCTTTGGAAAGTCTTTCGAGGGTTGCATCGAGAAGTATTTCCCCAACGACCGGGGGACGCTGTTTGCCTGCACGGCCTGCTGGTATCTCGCCGGCGACGGGACCGATCCGCACGTGGCCGTCGCCACCGATCAACTGGACGGCTACTACCGGATGCCACCGCTTACGGCCGGCGGCCTGCGCGTCTTGGGGCATCCCAAGGGGGAGGTGAAAACGCAGCCCATGGAGCACTTTCCCAAGGGTACGTGGAAAGACAACGATCACCTCTGGTGGACCGGAGGTAAACCGGGCGATAAACTGGAGATCGTGCTGCCGGTTAAGAAAACCGGGCCGTACCTGTTGAGCGTCGTGCTGACCAAGGCCCGAGACTATGGTATCGTGCAATTCCACGTCGACGACAAGAAGGTGGGCGAACCGGTCGATCTCTACAACCCGGACGTAATCAACACGGATCCCATCCCCCTGGGAACACACCACCTGGAAACGGGCGATCACAAACTGACCGTCGAAATCACCGGCGCCAACCCCGAAGCCGTCAAAGCCTACATGTTCGGTCTGGACGTCGTCACGTTGAATCTCGAAAGACAATAACCACCGAAACCACCCATGTCCACCGCACTCCCGCTTTTGAGCCCCGAACTGCTGGCCCGGCTCCAGCGCATGGAACTGGTCAGCCGGAAGGTATTTCGCGGGCGGATGAAGGGCGAACGGCGGAGCACGCGGAAAGGGCAAAGCGTCGAGTTCGCCGACTTTCGCAACTACGTGCCCGGCGACGACCTGCGATTCGTGGATTGGAACACCTACGCCCGGCTCGACCGGCTTTTCTTGAAACTCTTCCTGGAAGAAGAAGACCTGCACGTCTTCGCGCTGATCGACGCCAGCCGGTCGATGGATTTCGGCGACCCGACGAAGCTCTACTTCGCCAAGCAATTGGCCGCCGCGTTGGGATTCGTCGGGCTGGTGCGTTCCGATCGGGTGCGAATCGAGACGCTGGGCAATTCGGCCGATCGGGCCAACGTCTTTCGCGGCCGGCAAAGTCTGTGGCGGATGCTCGATTACCTCGAGTCGATCACCCCGGAAGATACGCCTTCGCTGGCCGAGGCCGTGAAGAGTTTCTGCCTCCGCAACTCGGGCCGCGGGATTGTCGTGCTGATCAGCGACCTGATGGACAAGGGCGGGTACGAAGACGCGCTGCGCTGGCTGGTGGCTCGGCGGATGGACGTTTACGTGGTCCATGTCTTGGCCGCCGAGGAACTCGACCCGCCGCTGGAAGGCGATCTGCGGCTGGTCGACTGCGAGGACGCCGATACGGCGGAGATCACCGCCACCGGGGCGCTGATGGCCCGCTACCGGCGCACCCTGGCCGCGTTTGTCGACGGGGCGAGTGAGTTCTGCACACGGCGGGGGATGGTCTACATGCGCGCCAGCAACGAGACGTCGGTCGAGTCGCTGATGACCGGCTACCTTCGGCAAAGGGGGCTGGTTCGCTGATGTTTCCCGAATGGTCCAGTGCCTTGGTTTGGTGGCAATGGGTGATCCTGGCGGCCGTACCGCCGGCCGTTGTGCTGCTCTATTTCTTGAAACTCAAGCGGACGCCGCTCGAGGTTCCCAGTACGTACTTGTGGCACAAGTCGATCGAAGACCTCAACGTCAACAGCCTCTGGCAGCGGCTGCGGCGCAACCTGCTCTTGCTGCTCCAGCTTCTGCTGATCGCGCTGGCCATGCTGGCACTGCTTCAACCCGGCTGGCGCAGCCAGATTCTCAGCGGCGACCGGTTCATCTTCCTGATCGACAACTCGGCCAGCATGAACGCGACCGACGTAGCCCCCTCGCGCTTGGCCGAAGCAAAACGGCAGGTGCTCGAACTGATCGGCGAGATGGATTCGGCCGACGTGGCGATGGTCGTCAGCTTTTCCGACACGGCCCGGGTCGAGCAGACGTTTACCGGCAACCGCCGCGAACTTCGCGCCGCCGTCGAGGCAATCGAGCCGACCGAGCGCCGCACGTCGCTGGTCGAGGCGATCAAGGTTTCCTCGGGTTTGGCCAACCCGGGCCGAAGCGGCGAAGACATCACCGACGAACGGGTTGCCGAGGCGCTGCCGGCGAAGCTGTTCATCGTCAGCGACGGGAAGTTTCCCGACGTCGACGATCTGGCGCTGGGCACGCTGGATGCCGTTTATATTCCCATCGGGCAGCCCGACGCGGCCAACGTGGCCATCGTGGCCTTCGATACCCGGCGGCACTCGCGCCAAGACGATCGGCTCCAGGCGTTTGCCCAAATGGTCAATTTCGGTTCCGAGCCAGTCGTCGTCGACGCGGAACTCTTTCTCGATGCGCAATCGGAACCCTTCGATGTCGCCCGAGAAACGATTCCACCCAACGGTGTCTGGTCCGAGCCGTTCCCTATGGTGGGCGTCGAATCGGGCGTGCTCGAATTGCGGCTTTCGGTCGAAGACGCGCTGGAGGTCGACAACCGGGCGTGGACGATCATCAACCCGCCGGAACCGGTGCCCGTCTTGGTCGTCTCCCCGGGAAACGAACCACTTCAATGGGCACTGACGACCGGCCCGGCGCGGCGGTTGGCTTCGGTCCAGGTCGAGCCGCCCGAATTCCTCGCCACCGATACCTACCGGCAGCAAGCGGCTGGCCGAGCCTGGAGCCTGTTGATTTACGATCGGTGCGGCCCGGAGACGATGCCCCAGGCCAATACGCTGTTTATCGGCAGCGTGCCCAAGCACCCCGGCTGGTCGGCCGGCCCCCGGATCGAAGCCCCGATGATCGTCGACGCGGATCCCGCCCACCCGCTGATGCAATTCGTCACGGTCGACCAGGAGTTGATCGCCGCGGCGACCCCGTTGAGCTTTCCATCGGGGGGTAGCGTGTTGATCGACGCGGGCGATCAGCCGTTGTTGGCCATCGCACCACGAGAGGGGTTCGAGGATGCCGTGCTGGGATTCGAGTTGGTGGGCGTCCGTTCCGACGGCCAGATGGGACTCCGCACGACGTGGCCCCGGCGCCTCAGTTTCGCCGTCTTCCTGCAAAACTGCGTCGAATATCTCGGCGGGGCGGGACGGGCCGATTCGGCCAACCGCTACCGGCCGGGTGAGTCGGTCACCCTGGAAAACCCCGATCCCGAGCAGTCGTTTCAGGTGCGCTCACCGCGTGGCAAGGTCACGAACCCTCGGGGGGGAACGCAGGGCCGGTTCCAGTTCCGGGAAACCACCGAGGTGGGGGAGTACAAGGTGGAGTCGGGTGGGTCCACCGCGGGACGATTCGTGGTCAACCTCTTCGACCGGGCCGAAAGCGACGTGGCAACACGGGCTCAAGGGGCAATCCGGATCGGTTATGTCGAGATTCCCGATGATTCGGGTTGGGAACCCACGCGGACCGATTTATGGAAAGGCCTCTTGCTCCTGGGACTGGCGGTCTTGCTCCTGGAGTGGTATACCTATACTCGACGAATTCGCCTCTAAGAAGGAGAAGGTCTCGGCGGGAAAAAGGTGGCGGGAAAGAGATCACTGCCACCTTCCGCCGCAGCCACATCATATCCGTGGAGCCCTGGACGGTGCCATGATAACAAGATTTCAACTCCCCCAACGCAAACGGCGGCATCGCGGCGGCAGAGCGCGCAAGAAGGTGTTCAACCGTTTGTTGGAAAACAAACTGATCGGGCGGGTCAGTTTTGAAGAATATCGCGAGAAGGTCCGCGGCGTGTACGACGGACCCAAGGGCGCCATTCTGGCGACCTGCAGCATGCTGTCGCTGCACACCCCCTTGGGACATCGCCTGCTGCGGAATCGAAAATTCGACTTGCGCGGCGCGCGGAACATCCTCGACGTGGGCAGCGGCGCGGGTCAACTGGCCAAGCACGTGATTCGCTACGCCGATCCGGAAGCGAACCTCACCTGCTTCGACCTTTCGCAGGAAATGCT
>JABMRP010000684.1 GCA_013202535.1 Planctomycetota bacterium | reverse complement strand
GTCCCCGTCTTGCTCGTCGACGGCGATCCGGAACAGCGCGACGTCGGCTTCTTCGCCGCGCTGTTCGCGCATCGGGCGACCGGGATCAGCCTGCAAGTCGAGCCGCCGGAGTTTCTCGGGCGGAATCCCTTGGAGCCGTATCGGGTGATCTACCTCTTCAACCTCGATCGGTTGGACCGTTCGGCGGTGACGGCCGTGGAGGAATACGTGAAGGGCGGCGGCGGATTGGCCGTTTTTCTGGGGCCCGACTCCATGCCGCGGATCGTCAACGACGAATTCCATCGCCAGGGACAGGGTCTGTTTCCCGTGCCTTTGGACGAGAGAAGCAACCCGCGGGATCTGCTCGCCGAAGAGGAGCAAGAAGCCCCCGACTTGGAGTTGCTCGACCATCCCGTGCTCGAGCGATTGCACGGCGAGGGTTCGCGCGACGCGGGGGCGAGATACACTTCCTGGGTTTCCGTGTGGCGCTATTTTGCCGTGGCGGAGAAACCGGCCGCCGAGCCGGAATCCACCGCTTCGCCCGAGGAGGAGCAACCGTCGGAAAGCCAGTCGACACCCCGCGTGATGGCCCGGCTCCGCAACGGCGCCCCGCTGCTGGTCGAGCGCAAGTTTGGCAAGGGGCGGGTGGTCGCGTGTCTGACGACGGCCGGACCGTGGTGGAACAACATTGCCAGAACGCCGATTTTCGGATACCTGATACTCGAGCTGCAATCGTATCTCGCCAATCCGCTGTCCGACGAGATGCAGCGGCTGGTCGATGCACCGCTGGTGGTGCCCGTCGATACCTCGCAGTTCCAGCCCGCCGTCGAGTTTTCCATGCCCGAGGGAAGCGCGCGAATGCCCCTGAAGGTGATCGCCGTGCAGGCCGACGCGGCGAAAGCCGACACAGCGCAGACCGACACTGCGAAAACCGACACTGCGCCAAGCAACGGCGACCAGCCCGTTGCCACGCTGGAGGAAGTGCTGACCAGCGGCATCTATCGGGCGAAACTGACGGGGACCGAGGGAGGCAATGAAACACGCCACTTCGCGGTCAACGTCGACGCCAAGGAGGGAGACCTCGATGCCCTGGCCACCGGCGAGGCCGTGGCCCAGAGACTCGATGAGATCTCCTACACCTACCACGAAGCCGAGCGGTTCCATTTTTCCGGCGCCGATCTGGGCGGATACAACCTCAGCGATGCGCTGTTGTACGCGTTGATCTTCCTGCTCATTGCCGAACAAATCATGGCCTGGTCGACGAGCTATCATCCGCCCTCCCCGCCCCGCGCGGGAGCGAAAGGAGGTGCCCGCCGATGAACGTCTCCTGGCTCCTACTCGCCGAAATGACCGGTCGCCTTACCTTCGGATGGCGACGCATCGAAACCAACTCCGATTGGATCTTGCCGGTCGCCGTCTGTATCTTGTGGATGGTTTTCGTGCGCTGGATGTACCAGCGCGATGCCCGTGAACTCCGTCGGGGGTTGGGATGGCTCTTAACGATCCTCCGCACCGCGGCCATCTTTGCCCTGCTGTTGTTCTACCTCCAGCCGCAATGGCGAACCGAGCATGAGGAAGAAATCGATTCGCGCGTCTTGGTGCTGATCGACACCAGCACGAGCATGGATACGGCCGACGCCACGTCCGAAGCGTTTTCCGACGTCAAGACACGGGCCGAAGCGGTCGCTTTCGCGCTGAGTGCAACCGGGAGGGAAACGGCCGCATCCGGGGATGAGACGGAGCCCGGCGACGCAGCCTCCGAAGAGGCAAAGCAAACCGGCGACGAACCGGGCAAGCCCGAATCCGACGACCAGACCAGGCGCGGATTTCTCGACCGGCTGCGCGAAGTGCATGACGTGACGGTTGTCGGCTTCGACGTCGCGTTGGAACGAAAACGGACGCTGGCGAAGTTCGGTTCCGAAGATTCCGAGTCGCCGGCCGAATCCGATGTCCCGGCCACCGATTCCCCAGAGGAACCGCTCGACTGGAACCAGTTGCTTCGTCCTCGCGGCGACGAAACCCGGCTGGGCGAAGCGATCCGGTCGCTCATCGAGGCGGAACGTTCGACGGTGCTGTCGGCGGTCATCCTCTTCGGCGACGGCCGCTCCAATGCCGGCATCGGGGTCGATGCGGCCGTCGACGTGGCTCGCGACGCGAAGATTCCCGTGCATACCGTCGGGGTCGGCTCGAAGTCCAAACCGACCGCCAACGTGGCCGTCAGCAG
>JABMRP010000683.1 GCA_013202535.1 Planctomycetota bacterium | reverse complement strand
CGCGTGGGCCGTTTGCGCCATTGGCTGACGCACCAAACGCTTCCCGATCTGGCGGCCTTTCGAGCTAAAGTACACCGCTACACGAGTCTGGAGGCAACGGCTCGTACGGTCGCGGGGCGCCCACCACGATGGTCTGATCGATGGATCGCACCGCCCATCGAGGTCGCCCGACGGCTGATCTGGAAGCAAGGTTTCCTCGACGGACCCGCCGGCTGGGCATTTTGCGGGCTGAGTGGCTGGTCGCAGTGGGTATTGGCCGGGAAGCACCGGCGCATGTGGCAGCGGGCCGAGTCCGATGCCGTTGTGGAAATCAGACCGTCGTTTGTTGGATAACCCGAAGCGAGAGAAGAATCCATCGTGTCGAATCCCCGGCTTCCCCTACTACCGCTGGTCCTGGACAACGTCCCCTGGGGACTGCGCCAGGCGCTTGCGCAGGAGGGGATCCCCGTTTGCCAACACCACGCCGGAACGCCGGAGGGACGTTTTCTTCTGTTCGACTCGCGTAGCGGTTTCCCTCGCCCGGCGGCCGCCGATCAGGTGCCCATCGACGTCGACTCGCTACGCGGCGTGACTTCCGGCGATGCGTTGGCGGCGCTGGTCGACGAACAATCGCGCCGCTATTGCTGGGAAATCGGCACGTTGCGGGTTTGTGAGCGGATTGCACAGGTCGACCGGCGGGCCGTGCGGCGGCTCGTCCTCCAGCGGCTTCGTCAAACGATCGAACGACGCGGCGGCGTCTGGCTGCGGATCTCGCCGTTTCCTTTTCCCTACCGCAGCGCGTGGAATTTCCGCATCGACCACGACCGCTACGAGCCGGAGGATTTCGACCGTCTTCTCGCGGTTCTCGAAGGACACGAATCGGCGACCACGCATTTCGTCAACGCCGCCGCCTTCCGAGGCCAGACCGACGCGTTGGGGCGACTCGCGGGACTGGACGTCGGATCGCACGGCTATTGGCATCACACCTATCGCAGCACCGAGGAAAACCTGCACAACATTCGCCGCGGCATCGAATCGTTGACGGGCGCCGGATTGCGGCCGTCGGGATTTGCCGCGCCGCACGGGAGCTACCATCGGCCCCTGGCAGCGGCGATGAAATCGCTGGGGATCGCCTATAGTTCGGAATTCGGTTTGGCCTACGACGATCTTCCCCTGCTGCCCGAGCCGGGAGGCGTGTTGCAGGTTCCCGTGCATCCGGTCAGTCTGGGGTTGTTCTTGGAGGCGGCCAAGCGGCAAAGCGGCGACTCGCCCGAGGCGTACGACGCGGCCGTCAGCACGGCGATCGATTACTACGGCCGCGTGATCCGAGATCGTCACCGGGCCGGCGAGCCGGTCTTCCTTTACGGTCATCCGACCGGCCGGCTCGGCCGTTATCCGCGCTTGCTGCAATCGGTCTTCGAGTCGGCCGGCTCGTTGAGCACGATGTGGCGCACCACGCTCGGAGAGTTTGTTCGCTGGTGGCGATACCGCGGCACGATTCGGCTCCGCGTGAGCCGGCGCGACGACCGGTTCGTCATGGCGGCCGATGTTCCCAGCGGCCCGTTCCGCGTGGCCGTGGAGTATTTTCGCCAGCAGCACGTTGCCCTTCTGCCGTTGCAGGCCGGCACCACGACGTTCTCGCCCACGGCGCTGGCCTATCGCAACAGCCAAGCCCATCGCGTCGTACAACCGGTGCGCATCGACCGCCCCGAAGGGCTCCGCGGCCGGATACGGCGGATCATCGATTGGGAGAAGGAAACCCCCGTCGAAGAGATCGAGACCGGTAACTGGCGCAACTGGATCAAACGAACTCTCCGCCGATGGAGAGACTAACAAGAAACGCCAAATTCCAATGTCCAATCCCTAGTCCCTAATCGCTACTCCCCATGATTACCAAACACACACCTCTGAGACCGCAACTGCCCGCCTTGGGACCGGGGCAGTTGGAGGCGATGTTTGCCATGCCGCCGGATTCGGTACTGGCTCGCGGAATGCCCGAGGTACTGTTGGCCGGCAAACTGACGGCGATGGCCGCGCCGGGCGGTGGTGAGATCCAAATGCTGGCCCTGGGGCAAGCGCTGCCGGAGCTCGGTGTGCGGGCACGCCTTTGGCGACCTTGGGAGGATTCGTTCAAGGGAGTCCATTGCATTCATCTCTTCGGCAGCCAGCCGGAACATCTGGCCGTGGTGGCCAGTGCCCATCGTCGCGGCATACCCGTCGTACTGTCGCCGATCGCCTGGTTTGCCCTGGCCGACTGTCTGCGTCAGAAGGGATCGCCTCCGGGGCGGCTCATTGCGGCGGCCAAGTATGCCGCTCGGGCCGCGTTACCGCGTCTGCCGTCCTGGCGGAGGAAACTCTACCATGCGGTCGACTTGCTGATGCCCAACTCCAACGCCGAAGCGAGGCAGTTGAGGCGTCTTTTCGGCGTGCGCGCCGAGCGGATTCACGTCGTTCCCAACGGCGCCGATCCCGGTCTGGCCGATGCCGACCCACGGACGTTTGTTCGCCATTTCGGCGTCCGAGATTTCGTCCTCTACTCCGGTCGCATCGAGCCGCGGAAGAATCAACTTCGGTTTCTCCGGGCAATGCGCGGCACCAACGTGCCGATCGTTGTCTTGGGCGACGCCGTGCCGGGGCACGAGGACTATTTCGCCAAATGCCGTGGAGCGGCCGATGGTCACGTTCGTTTCATTCCCCGGTTGGACCACGACGATCCCTTGCTGGCCAGCGCGTACGCGGCGTGCCGGTGCCTGGTCTTGGCGGGCTGGTACGAAACTCCGGGATTGGCGGCTCTGGAGGCGGGCATGTCGGGCGCGCCGTTGGTGCTGCCATGCGGCGGGTGCGCCCGGGAGTACTTCGGACCCGACGCCGTCTATGTTCGACCCGGCGCCCGGCGCCAAATCCGCAATGCCGTGCTTGCCGCGCGAAGCCGGCCGCGAAACCCGGCCCTGGCCGATCGACTCCAGCGTAACTTCTCCTGGAACGCGGCGGCGGCGGCCACGCGCGAAGGATACCTCAAGGTGCTTAGGTAGGGACTAGGGACTAGTAGCGAGTAGAACTGAAATCGACGCTCATGTATTTGCCCGGTCAACATTTGTTGCAACGACATCCACACCGGCGCTATCGGTACGTGCGCTGGCGCTGGCGGGCGATGTTTGCGGTCATCGATTTTGTCGGTGGGATCGTCTTCGGCGTCGCCCGGGCCGTGCGCGGGCGGCTGGTTCGAGGTGCTTCGGTGCGCGACGGTGACGATCCGCGGGTGATTCTCTTGGTGCAACTCGATCATTTGGGCGACGCGGTGCTGACGGTGCCGATGCTCTCGTCGCTTCGGCGGCGCTACCCCCAGGCGAGCATCGAGGTGTTGGCCGGTCCGTGGAACCACGCCGTATTCGAGGCGGCTCCAGAGGTGGATCGCATTCACGTCTCGCGAGTCAACCGATTCGCCCGAGATGCTCGTCGCCGGCTGCTGTGGATTCCGGCCGTGTTTTGGTGGGGTCTCAAACTCCGCCGCCGGCGCGTCGACTTGGCGATCGACGTACGGGGCGACTTTGCGATCGCCATGATGATGTGGCTGGCCGGCGCGCGGCGACGACTGGGTTGGGCGTGTGGAGGCGGCGGATTTCTACTGACCGAGGCAACCCCCTATGTCCCCAACCGCCCGGAAATCGCCTCGCGGATGGCCCTGTTGGGCGAGTTGGGTATCGAATCGGCCAGTCCGGGCGGCCCGCCGGTGCCGAGTCTCACTCCCCCGGAACCGGCGCGGCGCCGCGTGAAGGACCGATTGGCGGCACTCTATCCCGACGGTGTTTCCGACGGCCCGCTGTGGGTGTTCCACGTGGGAGCGGGCACCCGGGCGAAGCGGTGGCCGGTCGAGTATTGGCGGAGGCTGATCGATCAGGTGACGCTTCGCCACGGCGGACAAGTCGTGTTGGTCGGTGGGCCGGGCGACCGTATTACGGGGCAACGAATCCTCGGCAATCGGACCTTGGCACGAGTAGCCGACTGGACCGGGCAACTCAATGTCGTCGAGTTGGCCGCGTTGTTGGAACAGGCCGATCTGTTCATCGGCGCCGACTCGGGACCGGCTCATCTGGCCGCGGCGGTGGGGGCACCGGTGGTCGTGTTGTTCAGCGGCACGAATCGTCGGCGCCAATGGCAACCGCGGGGTCCGGCGGTGCGCGTGGTTCGCCATGCCGTGGCGTGCAGCCCATGCCACCGCGAGGTCTGTCCGCTGCCCGATCATCCGTGTATGCGGGGTATCCGGCCGGGCGAAGTCGCCGGGGCGGTTGCCGCGACGTGGCCGCTTGCTACGGAAGAACAAGCGAAGTCGGAAAGGAATCCGGCATGATTGCACCCTATCGACACGTTGCCGATCGCGGCGGTACGGCCACCCCGTCGATGCGCAAGGCGCGGCGGTTGGTGGCAACGACTCTATTGACGGGCGAGCAGGAGACGGCCCCCCAAGTCCGCCCGGTCCGGCGCTCGGTCGCCTGGCTCTACACGGCCGGCCTTTTGGCGGCCACCACGGCGTATTTTCTTTCCATGATCGGTTGGTGGTAACCGCGAGCAAGCATGATCGCATCGTTGGCGTCATTATTGGCCTTTATGGCAGTCGGTCTGGCGGCGTTCGG
>JABMRP010000682.1 GCA_013202535.1 Planctomycetota bacterium | reverse complement strand
CGCCTTCGCGATCTACCGCACCGGGTGGTTTGCCGTGTTGCTGGCCGTGCTGGGTATCAACGTGCTCAACGCCGCGCTGACCCGACTCCCCTGGAAGCGGCGTCACGTGGGATTCCTCGTCACCCACGCCGGCATCCTCGTGCTGCTCTTCGGTTGCTGGGTCAGTCGCCGCGGGGGAGAGGAAGCTTACCTGACCGTATACGAAGGGCTGCCCGAGGGACGCCCCATCGGCGTGGCCTTTGCCAAAACGGCCCACTTCCGTCTGACGATCCATCCCGAGCCGGACGACGATTCCGACGAACTTCAGCAGATCACCGTACGCTTTGCCGGCGGACCGTTCAACTGGGAAGATTACGCCGATCGGTGGCCCTTTCCCTGGCGATACGGTCAGCGGCATACGAAGGGCGACGTCCTTTTCGAGGAAGACGGCATCAAGCTTGAAGTTTTGGACTACTACAGCGATTCCGCTTATCTGCCGACCGATCCGTTGACGTTGCAGATCAGGGAAAAACCGCCGGAAGCAGACGAAACGGCCGCGCCCGAAGGGCAGTCGGCCGATACCCCCTCGACTTCGGCGAAGACGTGGGAAGTACACCAGTTGGCGATTGCTCCGTCCCAGCGGCACGACCACAAGCAACCGTACGGGACGGGTAGTTCGTCCCGAAACCCGCACGTCAGCTACTGGGCCACCGGTAGCTTCGAGGAAACTCGGATATTCTCCGACGACGCTCCCGTGGGACCGATCGACAAGCTGGGCCAGATTGTGCTGCACGTCGGCGGCCGCAAATTTCACGTCCCCCTGGCCGATCTGGCCGAAGACTGGCACCGCCAGGACACCGATTCGAGTCACCGGCCGACGCGGTTTCCCGTGATCGATTCCAAGACGCCGTCGGAAGAGTCCGGCCTGACGATCGAAACCACCGGGTTTTCCTTCTGGCCGCACACCGAGATCGGTTTGAAGCTCCACGGGGTGGGCGATTCGCCGGTCCAGCTCACGGTGAGCGCCGACGCTCCGCAGTTCAACCAACACGACTATCGCCACGGTGTGATCGGCGCTTGCTGGACCGACGCGAGCCAACTGGCCGACGTGCCGTGGCTGGAAGAACACACCCGGGCGTGGTTCCAGCGAGAGGTTCGCCCGTGGCTTACGCAGATGGTCCGCGGGCAGGGCGAGCCGCCAGCCGAAGCGGTCTGGTTGCTCGAGGGACTGATCCGCCGACACGGTGCCTGGTTTCAACAAGTGGTCCGCGAGCAGAGCGTGCCACCGGCCGACGTGGGTCCGATGATCGAGGAGTTGGTCCGCCGGCACGCCACGCGGGTCGACATCCTGGGAGGCGCCGACCGCAGGCTTCATTGCCGCGTCTGGAGTTCGTCGAAGGTGGAGATCATCGGCCTTCTGCCGGTCAAGGAGCCAAGCCTCAGCGAACCGATCGAGGACATCGAATCGATCAAGGATCCGGACCCCGAGACCATCGTCACGCTCGACCAGTTCGCGGTCCCCGTCCAGTTGGCCGTTGCCCGATTCGAGCCGGTCGACCACCGCGGTCGGCGCATGACCAGCCGGGCGTTTGTCAACAAGGAAAACTCGCAGTCATCTCCGGGGAAACAGCCCCAGGCGAAGGTGCGGCTGACGGTGGACTCCAACGAGCGAGAATTCTGGCTGGCCCAGGTAAACGGGCGGCATTTGTTCAGCCCCCTTCAGCCGGAGCAGCGAGAAGAGGTTCAGGGAAAGGACCGTCGCGTGGTCATCTCGCTGAACCAGGACGAACTCCCGTTGGGCTTTCGCGTCCGCCTGAAGGAATTCGTGAAGAGCCTCGATCTGGGAAGCCACGCCGTTCGCCGCTACGCCAGCCGCATCGATTTCCTCCCCGCCGACCCCAAGGAAGAACCCCTGCTGAAAGACATCTGGGTCGAGTTGAACGAGCCGGTCGACTTTGCCGATCCTAAGTCGAAGCGATCCTATCGCATATTTCAGTCGAGCTTCGAGCCGGTGCCGGCCACCCATCAGGAAATGCGCGGCCAGCCCTACGAGAACCCCGAGTTCCGTGAGTTGACCGGTGATTTCGCTCCCACCGACCTCGTGTACGGTTCGGTCTTCTCCATGAACTACGACCCCGGACGGGGTGTCAAGTACGCCGGCTCGCTGATGATCACCGCCGGCATCGCGATCATTTTCTACATGAGAAAGTATTTTCATCGTAAGAGAAGGAAAGTAGGGACT
>JABMRP010000681.1 GCA_013202535.1 Planctomycetota bacterium | reverse complement strand
GTCTTGATCGTGCCCAACAGGGCCACCACATCGGGGGTCTCGATCAGGTGCAACTTGATCGGCTCGCCGGTCTTGGGGATCTTGTGCGGCGAGATCCGCACCGGCCGATAGTCCGACGGCGCGGCCACGCCGATCAATCCGTCACACGAAGGAAACACGTCGAGGCACGCCTCGAGCATCTCTTCGGTGGAAATAACGGGAACCACCCGGGCAGCGTCGGGATAATCGACGTCGACCGGCCCGCTGACCACGACCACTTCGTGCCCCGCCTCGATCACCGCATCGGCCAACGCACGGCCCATGCGACCGCTGGAGGCATTGGTCAGGTAGCGCACCGGGTCGAGGTACTGACGCGTGGGACCGGACGTAATCAGAATGCGAGACATGGGCGGCCACGATGAGAGAGCGAATTTGAAAAAGTTTCCACGCCCACCGGTGGCACCCGGTGGGTCGAAGCGGGGCGGCAGAAGCCTACCCCGCGATCTTCGGCAGCATCTCGGCAATGGTTGCGAAAATCTGTTCCGGCTCGGCCATGCGTCCCCGGCCTCGGGTACCGCAACTGAGGTAGCCTTCGCCCGGTTCGATGATGTGGTATCCGTCGGTCCGGGCCTGGGCCACGTTGCGCTGCACGGCCGGCTTCTCCCACATGTGGTGGTTCATGGCGGGAGCCAGCAGCGCCGGGCCGGAAAACGCCAACAGAAGCGTGCTGAGGAGATCGTCGCCAAGTCCCTGGGCGATCTTTGCCAGGATGTTGGCCGTGGCCGGCGCGACACACAGCAAATCGGCCGACTCGGCCAGTTCGATATGAGGATGCGAACTGGGGCCGAACGTCTCGGTCGCCACGGGCCGGCCGGATAGGGCTTCAAACGTCTTGGGCCCGACCAGATGCGTAGCCGCCTCGGTCATCACCACCGTCACCCCCGCCCCGGCTTGCACCAGCTTGCTCACCAGGGCCGCCGTCTTGAACGCGGCGATGCCGCCGGTCACGCCGATAATCAACTGGCGGCCGTTCATGGGCTGGGCAGTTCCAGTTCCGCGGGTCCGGTGGTTCCCGACTCGCCGATAATCTGAACATTGGAGTCCAGGTCCAGGCAGATCTTGTCTTGGAGGATCTCCTGGATGACAATCTCGAACTTGTCGTCTTTCTTGATATCCACCAAAGGCCGGCTGCCGGCGTTCAGCGCGACGAGCCGTTTTTGGATCAGGGTCGACAGTTTGAATCGCCCCCCGACCTTGTTGACGATCTTCTCTTCCCGCAGGTCATCGAGCATCTTGTTGGGTCTCCTTTTCGAGCCTCTCCAGAGTTTCACGGATTTCCCGGACCGCGTGGTCCAGATCATCGTTGATCACCTGATACCGATACCGATCGGCAAATTCGAGTTCATTGCGTGCTTCGTCGATCCGCCGCTTCAGCGCCTCTTCGCTCTCGGTGCCCCGGCCGCGCAGTCGCTGCTCAAGCTGATCGAGCGAACTGGTGCGGATGAAGAAGGAGAGAGCGTCGGGAAAACGCTCCAAGACGGCCATGGCGCCTTGTACGTCAATCTCCAAGACTACCCATTCCCCCGCGTCAAGGCCAGGGGTTACCTCGCTTTCCAGGGTCCCGTACCAGTAACCGCTGCCGAAAACCTCAAAACACTCGATGAACTCATCCTGCCGGCGCCGCCGGTCGAATTCTTCCGGGGTGAGAAACCGGTAGTCGACCCCGTCGACCTCGCCGGCTCTGGGCGGACGCGTGGTTGCCGAAACACTGGCCACCAGCGGCACCGACGTCTCGGCGAACACCCGGCGCAATACCGACGTCTTCCCCGCTCCCGACGGTCCGGACACAATAATCAATTTGCCGCGCGGTACCGTGGCCATCGCTGCTCGGGGTTGGGGTCACTCAACGTTCTGGATCATTTCGCGAATTCGCTCGATCGCCGTCTTGATCTCGATGACTCCGGCGGTGATTTCCACGTCGTTGGCCTTGGAACCGATGGTATTGGCTTCCCGGAACATCTCTTGCGTGAGGAATTCGAGCTTCCGGCCGGCGCTTTCCGGCAGGGCCATGATCGAGCGAAACTGTTCCAGATGGCTTTTCAGTCGAACGGTTTCCTCGGAAATGTCGCTACGATCGGTAAACATGCCGACCTCTCGGAGCAGATCGGCCGGTTCGAGGGTGACTTCATACTCGGCCAATACCTTGCTCAGCCGCTCGTGCAACCTTCGGCGATACTGGTCGACCACGCCCGGGGCACGCCCTTCGATTTCTTCGAGATTGGCCACGATGGTTTGGCAATTGGCCTGAAGATCTTTGGCCATGGCACCGCCTTCGTCGGCACGCATCCGCAGGAGGTTTTCCAGGGCGGTTTCCAGGGTGCGGCCGATGATCGGCCAGGCGGTCTCCGCGTCGGCCCGCTCGGCCTGCTCTTCCTCGACGACCCCGGGCAGGGCGAGCAGGGCGTCGAAATTGACCGGGTCGGGTAGACTGCACCGAGCGGCGACTTCGTGAAGCTGTTTTCGGTAGCTCTCAAGGACCGAGCCGTTAATTCGGTAATCGTCGGGCGATTTGGCCTGCTCGACCCGCAACGACACTTGCACCGTGCCCCGCCGAATCCGCCGGCGCACCGCCGCCTCGATCCGCGGCTCCAGCGCCGCGTATCCCTCGCTGCCGCGGAGCGAAAGCTTGAAGTATCGACTATTGATGGCGCGGACCTCGAAGCGCACGCTCAGCCCGTCCTGCAGGCTGTGCGCTTCGCCGAAACCGGTCATGCTTAGCAACAAGGCAACGGCACTCCCGAAAAGGTGTGATGACTAGCCTTCGCCGTCGGGCGTCGACTCGGAGGACGTCGCGGGAGCAGAGCCGCCCATTCTGTCCAGCCTGCTGTGGCTGAAATACCACACGCTGAATACGCAGAGGAGAATCCAAAAGGCGACGACTCCAAACGTAACCCACATGAACGTACTACCCGCCTTGGTCCCAAAGGCGCTCTGACCGCCCATGCCGCCGAATGCGCCGGACAGCCCTCCCCCTTTGCCTCGCTGGACAAGCACCAGCAAGATCAAGAACAAGGCGGTCAGCAACAACAAGACCATCAAGAAGATTCCCATGACTTCCGACCTTCATTCTCGCGTGCGTGGGGGTGTGGCGTTACTGCAAAGTGGGGGGTTGTCAGTGGCTATTCCGCAGCCGCGCGAATCACCGGCACAAATAGATCGGCCTTGAGACTCGCTCCGCCGATCAGACAACCGTCGATATTGGGCTTGGCGAGCAATTCGGCCGCATTGCTGGGCTTGACGCTCCCGCCATATTGAATTCGCACCGCCTGGGCAACTTCGCTATTGTAGCGATCTTCCATCAGCTTGCGAAGGTCGAGATGGACTTCTTCCGCCTGCTCGGGCGAAGCGACTTTGCCGGTGCCGATGGCCCAAACCGGCTCATAGGCCAGTGTGATCTGGCTCATCTGCTCGGCGGTCACGCCCGCCAGCGAGCCGTCGAACTGGTTGCGGATCACCTCGCCGGTCGTTCCGGCCTCCCGCTCGGCCAACAATTCGCCCACACAGACAATCGGTTCCAGCCCGGCCGCCAAAGCGGCCAAGACCTTTTTGTTGACGTCTTCATTGGACTCACCGATCTCGTGCCGGCGCTCACTGTGGCCGAGGATGACACAACGGCAGCCGACGTCCAACAGCATCGCGGCGCTGAGTTCGCCGGTAAATGCCCCCTCCGGCTGGTGGTACATATTCTGGGCGCCCATGACCACCTGCGAGCCGGAAATTGCCGAACCGACCGCATCGAGATAGACGCTCGGCGGGCACAAAGCCACGTCGACTCCCTCGATCCCCGTGGTCTGGGAAGCCACCTCGGTGGCCAACGCGATAGCCGAGGCCCGATCGAGGTTCATCTTCCAGTTGCCGGCAATATACGGACGTCGCATGAGTTCCACTCCTCCTCGAAGACGCAAGTGCTTTATTGGTATAGACTTCGGCCGATGTGGCGGCAATCGTTCGTCCGACCCGCCCCCGGCCGCTGCTCCCCACGGTTCGACAAACCCACTATTCTACCCGACGGGTGGGGCCGCGGGGAAGGAGCCCAGGACCGAAAGTCGCAACGCTTTTCGCTCCAACGAGGCGATTGCCCGGCGCACTCGGGCGTCGTTCTCGTGCCCCTCCATCTCCACAAAGAACAGATACCCGCGATTGGGGCCGGGGATCGGAAACGACTCGATCCACGTCAGATTCAGGCGATTTCGCTTGAAAATTCCCATCGCCTCGGCCAGCGTCCCCGGGCGGTGCTCGACCTGGAACATCATGGCCGTCCGGTCGCAGCCGGTCCGCTTCGCCGAATGATTGCCGATGACGGCAAACCGGGTGGCATTGGACGGGTTATCCTCGATGTTCTCGGCCAGCACCCCCAGGCCGTAATGAATACCTGCCTGGAGACTGGCAACTGCCGCGGCCCCCGGCTTTTCCCGAGCCAATTGGGCGGCGGTCGATGTGCTGGTCACTTCGATCGTCCGCGCGGCCGGCAGATGGCGGGCCATCCAGTTGCGGCACTGCGAAAGGGCCTGCGGCTTGCTGTAAATCTCCTTGATTTCTTCGCGGGGACCTTTGCCCAAGAGCGTGTGATGGATCTGCAGCTCGACCTCGCCGCACACCCGAACCGGCAGCCGAGCGAACATCTCCAGCGTGTCGGCGACGCGACCGTCGGTCGAGTTTTCCACGGGGACCAGCCCGTAGTCGGAATGTCCCCGGTTGACTTCCTCGAACACCGCCGCGATGCTGCCCACCGGCACCAATTCGACACTCTGGCCAAATCGGTGAATGGCCGCCAAATGGCTGAAACTGTAGGTCGGACCGAGAAAAGCGACCCGCAACGGCCGCACCATGGCCCGGCAACCGCTGAGCAACTCCCGAAAAACGGCCCGGACCGAGCCGCGCGAAAGGTCGCTCTTGTTGGCTTTCTCCACCCGCTCCAACACCTCCTCGTCTCGGGTGGCGTCGAAGACCGGTTCGCCTTCCGCCTGGCGAAGCTTGCCCTCGGCGACCGCCAACTTGGTCCGCTGGGCAATCAGCTTCAGCAACTCCCGGTCCAGCCGATCGATTTGCGTTCGCACCGCCGGTACGGTCGTGGCTTGAGCCGGGCGACGTTGCTTCGGAGCAGCCTTCGTTTTCTTCTTCGCCATGAGTCGCAATCTCGCCGGTGCGCTGAGCCGCACCGTAGTCGGGGTATGTGGGGGGTAGTCAGCGGGGGGTGCCCATGAGAACACTTTCTTCTACTGCGAATGGGCCGGAGTGTCAAGCCTACGCCCGGCTTACTTGACCCATGGCACCGTCTCGCGGCAAAATGACGCCTGGACCGTGGAATTCCGAAATTCACTGGTTCGTGGGTTCTGTCGATTCCTGCCAAGCCGGCAACAGGAGGCAACGCAACATGAAGAAAACGATTCTGCTCCCAGTCGCGGCGATCATCGTCGCCACGTGCGTCGCAAACGTGTGCGCCGCCGCCGATAAGCCTTTGGTCGACAAGACGCTGGTCGTTTGGGTATCGCCCGCCAGTCTCACGCAGAAAGGCGGCACGGCGCTGACCATCGATGCCAATGGAATCGACCGTTTCGACGGCATCGTCTTCGGCGAACTCCAGCCGAAGGTCTGGATGCCGGGCAGCAACGGTCACCTGCGCACCGAGAAGAACCAGGCCGATTGGCCCGAGGAGACCGCCTCGCCCGACGAGTTCGTGCAGATGGCGATCGTCTATCAGGGCCAAAACATCACCGTCTACCGCAACGGCGAACTCTACACGAAGTACACCACCGACGGACAGCCGTTTGCGTTCGGGCCGCAGTCGATTGTGATGTTCGGACCGCGCCATCTGGCCCATCGCAACGACCGTTTCACCGGCCGCATTAAGGATGCGCGGATCTACGACCGGCCGCTCGATCAGGCGACCATCGCCGCGATGCAACCGGGAGAGCCGGTCGCCGAATTGCAGCCCTGGGCGTGGTGGGATTTCGGCAAGACGGGAACCTACGAGAAGACCGGGCGTTTCAACGAAGTCAAACTCGGCGGCGACGCCACGATCGAGGACGGATGTCTCGTGTTGGGCGAGGACAG
>JABMRP010000680.1 GCA_013202535.1 Planctomycetota bacterium | reverse complement strand
TGAATTCTTGCGAATTCAGCAACTGCTTGCAATCACGGCCACCGGCGAGTAGCTTACGGGGACGTTTCGAGATCACCCAAAGGAAAAAGGAGTCAACCAAATGGCAAAGCACACGGACCGCTTGGCACGCAGCCTCGTCATGACACTCGCACTGACACTAATCGCCGACACCGCCTCGGCCGAGCCGATTACCGCCGGGGCGATTTACGAGGCGACGGGTGTGCAGGGCGGACTGGTCGTGCATCTCGGTTGCGGCGATGGCAAGTTGACGGCGGCCTTGCGGGCGTCTGACCGCTATCTGGTCCACGGCCTGGATACCGACGCCGCCGGTGTGGCCGAGACGCGCGCGCTGCTGCATGCCAAGAACCTCTACGGACCCGTCTCGGCCGATACATTCGACGGGCGCCATTTACCCTACGTTCGCGATATGGTGAACTTGGTGGTCGTCGACGACCCGGGCGAGGTCGCCATGGAAGAGATCCACCGCGTGCTGGCGCCGGGAGGTGTTGTCTACGCTCGCCAGGGTGACAGGTGGGAGAAGCGAGTCAAGCGGCGGCCCGACGATATCGACCAGTGGTCGCACTTCCTCCACGACGCCGGCGGCAACGCCGTGGCCCAGGACAGGCAGATCGGTCCGCCGAAGCGTTTGCGTTGGGTGGCCGGGCCGCGATGGTGCCGCAGTCACGAATTTCCCAGTAGCGTGAACGTCACGGTCACCGCCGGCGGACGCATCTTGACTATCTTCGACGAAGGGCCCACCGGTGTGTACAAGAGCCTGCCACAGCGTTGCAGTTTGATCGCCCGGGATGCGGCAAACGGTGTGTTGCTTTGGAAGGTGCCCATGCGACAGTGGCAGCCGGAGTTCGGCACGGGCACGGGAAACCGCTGGAACATCCATCACACGATCCCCCGGCGATTGGTCGTCGAGGGAGACCGTGTCTACGTCACGCTCGGCTTTCTCGACTCGCCCGTCTCGGTGCTCGACGCGGCCACCGGCGAGATTCTCACCGAGGCGCTCGAAGGCACCCAAGGCACCGACGAGATGATTCTTTCCGACGGTATTCTGATCGTGAAGATCACCGACAAGCGGTCGATCGGCGCCACCGAACGTTTCGACAAGGGGGCCCTTCACGACACGCTCTCCGCGGTCGACATCGCCACGGGCAAGCAACTCTGGCGAAAGGAAAACGTCCGCGTGGTGCCGATGGCCTTGTCGGCTCAGGCCGGGCGAGTCGTCTACCACGACATGGAGCAACTCGTCTGTCTCGACGCGAAGACGGGTGACGAGGTGTGGGCCGCGCCGAACCCGATCGCGTCGACCGTCGGCGGCGGCAGCACGCTGGTCATCACCGACGGCGTGGTGCTCTTTCACGGCAACGGACAGCCGATGGGCAACGACGGCAAGAAGGGCAAGAGCGGTCTCTACTTGACGGCCCTGTCGGCCGACGACGGCGAGTTTCTCTGGCAACGTGGCGGCCGGCGGGGCGTCGCCGCTGCTTGCACATTGCCGACGGACCTTGCCGTGGCCGCCGGGATCGTCTGGTATGGCACGTCGACCGAAGGGATCGATCTGCATACGGGCGAGGTTCGCAAGAAGATTGAAATTGGCCAAACGATCTCACCCGGCCATCACTACCGATGTTATCACGCCAGGGCGACCGAACGATATTTGATCTGGTCCAAGCGCGGGGCCGAGTTCATCGACCTCGAAGGCGACGATCACATGCGCAACGACTGGCTTCGCGCCCCATGTTTCGGCGGAACGCTGCCGGCCAACGGGCTGCTGTACGTGCCGACGAACCAATGTTTCTGCTACCCGGGCGTGTTGGTCTCGGGGTATCAGGCGATGTCGGCGGACAGCAACGTGGATCCCGGCAAGTGGAAAGCGGACGCCGCCTCTCGGCTTCAGCGTGGACCCGCTTACGACGAAGTATCTGCTCCGCCTACGGGTTTCCGCTCTCCGCTTTCCGGCAATTGGCCCATGTATCGCGGGGGCATCGAGCGAAGCGGCTCGACGAAAACGGCCGTACCCGTCGATTTGGGCAAACAATGGGAGATCGAACTGGCCTGCCGCGGGTCGCAGGCGGTGATCGTCGGCGATCGGCTTTGGGTGGCCGAGAAAGACGCCCATCGCATTCGCTGCCTCGATGCGACCGACGGAAGCGACATTTGGAGCTTCACCGCCGGCGGACGGATCGACTCGGCGCCAACCATATACGGTGGCTTGGTGCTGTTCGGCTGTCGCGACGGCTCGGTCTATTGTCTCCGCGCGACCGACGGGGCGCTGGTCTGGCGATTTCTGGCCGCTTTGGATCCGCGGCGGATCGTTTCGTACGAGCAGGTCGAATCGGTTTGGCCCGTTCAGGGCAGCGTGCTCGTGCAAGACGGCGTGGTCTACTTCGCCGCCGGGCGGTCGTCCTTTCTCGACGGCGGGATCTTCGTCTACGGCCTCGACGTGAAGACCGGCCGGATGCTCCATCAGCACCATCTGGAAGGCCCCTGGCCTGATTCCGTCAACGAAGCCGGTGCCCCGTTTGCCATGGAAGGCGCGTTGCCCGATCTGTTGGTCAGCGATGGCAGCGACCTTTACATGCGGCGGATCAAGTTCGACGCCGAGTTGAACCGCCTGAAGACGATCCAGGAAAGCTCGTTGGGCGAACTCGACATGGGCGCCAACCATCTGGTGGCCACGGGCGGATTCCTCGACGATTCGGGCTTCGACCGGCTCTACTGGATGTACAGCAACCGCTGGCCCGGTTTCTATTTCTCGCAAAACGCGCCCAAGTCGGGGCAACTCGTCGTTTTCGACCAGGACACGACCTTCGCGGTGAAATACTTCTATCGCCGGATCACATGGAGCCCGGCCTTCTTCCCGGCCACGCACGGCTACCTGCTCTATGCCGACGACAACGACAACCAGCCGATCCTCGAAGAGCGAGGGAAACCGGCCCGGGCGATCGACTGGCTGCCCAAGGAAGCGGCCACCGACCGGCATCGCCGCGGCGGACGGGGTGTCGAGAAGGGGAGCGGCTACATGCGCGCTGCGCCGGCCAAATGGCAGAGGATGATCCCGCTGCGCATCCGGGCGATGGTACTGGCCGGCGACCGTCTGTTTGCCGCTGGAACGCCCGACGTGCTGGACCCCGACGATCCGCTCGCGGCCTTCGAGGGACGCGCGGGAGCGTCGCTTCAGGAGTTTTCGACCGAGGACGGCTCGCTGTTGAAATCGCGGAAGCTGGAGTCGCTACCCGCGTTCGACGGCATGTCCGCCGCCGCCGGGCGACTTTACCTGGCGACGCAGGACGGGAAGATCGTTTGTTTCGGTGTGGCGAGCGGGTAGGGTGCG
>JABMRP010000679.1 GCA_013202535.1 Planctomycetota bacterium | reverse complement strand
GTCTACTACTCCGGCCCGGCGGGTGTTCTGCGGGACGAGATTATTCGCACCTTCTGCACGGAAACGACGAGCGACGCGGCGCTCGATCGCATCGAGTCGAAGCCGGTGAAGATTGCCGTGGCGCAAACGAATCCGTCGGCCATCGCCCCCGCTGCGCAACCGGCGGCGGATTCAGCCACACAACCTGGGGATCGAAGTGAACCGTATCGTCAACTCTATGCGCGGTACAAGCAGATGATCCTGAAGGCCGTGCGGGCCGGCGATGCGGATGAGGTCGCCAAATTGACGTCGAAGTTCAACGAAACCCTCGGGGGAAAACTCCTGTATGTCCGCGTACAGAAGCTCAAGCCAGGCGAGCAGGAACAGTGGGAGATGCTGCTCTCCAAGTTTTTCACCGAAAAGCAATGGAAGTTGCCTATTATCAATTACCCAATGGTTGGGCAGCCCCATGTGAGTTTTTGGGATGGGTACATCCTAATACTACCGACAAAGTTGGGCGGCGGGAGATACGAAGACAATGTCTATATAGAAATGGCCGTCGAACCCGCCACCGCACCGCTCGCTGCGCAACCGGTGGCGGATTCCGCCACGATGGTCGCCGAGGCCTTGCAGCGGATTCACAAGCGCGTGGCGGCCTTGGAGGAGCAACATCCGGCGCTCAAAGGCATTGCCAATGCCAAGCCGCAATTCGGCGGTGTTTCCGCGTTCACCAGCCGGGAAGCCGACTGGAGTTTTGCCAACAATGCGACGGAGTGGGGCAAGGCCGAAACGCCATCGGCCGTTGACCCGTCGAAGGCCTTCTGCCGGATCATCCTCCGCATGTGGACCCCCTCCGGCCCGACCGTGGACAGTCAGCCGGTTGCCGACCAGCGCGACTATCAGGTCGGCGGAGTTCCGTGGGGAGGATATCTGAAGGTCTGGTCGGACGACTCCAAACTGGTCGAAGCGGTTAAGGCCATCGTTGACGAGGAGTTGGATCGCGCCACAACATCCCGGCTGGCCGCTGCTTCGCAAGAGGAAGAGGCGGACAAGACAACCGTTGTGACCAGAATCGACAAGGATGCTTTGTTGAAGGAACTGCGCGGCGTCGGTAAACGCTCGCGCGAAGATGTCGGCCCCGGCGGTTGGGCGGCTTCCTTTCTCGATGCCAAGAAGGGAGAGGTGTTTCAGTTTGCGATTGCCGTTTGCAGTTCCAGGGAAGCAGCCAAGACCATTTATAGGCGACGGGAACATCTCCTGTCCGTACCGCCCATGCCGCTGGTTGACTGCAAAGTCGGAGACATCCGTACCTCTTCACGGAATTGGGCGTTCTTCGTCCGTGACAATGTGTTCGTGTCCGTTAGCTGGAAGGATGGGATCGTTGACGCGCCAATGCTGGAGCGCCTGGACAAACTGCTGATGACCGACTCTCCGCTGGTTGCGCGAGGGCAGTTCAGCGAAACTCCCGAATTGAAGGGTCTTCCAGCAACACTTGAGATGACGGCGGCGGAGACAAAGAGCCTGCCCGTAACGTGGGCCGGCATGGGCCGGAAACCGGCGATGTGGTATGTCTCCTCCCCGGGTTCCATGTCCAATCAGGTGGTGGACACGACAGTGCAGTTGAAGGTTAGTCCCGGTGCGCGCGAAAACCGACATCCCGTGACGGTGTATGCCGTTGGCGAAGGCTTGGTGTTTGCAACGGCAACTGTGGACGTGACTATCAAGCCGGCGACGACGCAACCTGCCGCGCAACCGGCGTCACCCGCCAAGCCCGGCCTGCGGCTGCGCATCGACCCCAAAAAACTGCGTCTATACAACCTGTCGCTGGCGGACGTCCGCAAGGCCCTCGCCGAACAGAAGATCGCCGTTGCGGGCGGGCGCGTGGATGCGGCCGGACAGCACGAGCTTAATCTGGATCCCGACCGGCTCCCGAAACCGGAAGACCTCCGCCGCATCGTCGTCACGACCCAGGCCGGGCTTTCCGTGCCACTGGAGCAGTTCGCCGAGATCTTCGCCGTGGCGGGAACCAACGCCCGCGATACGGCACGAAACGAGTTGCGAGCCAGAATTTGCCTTGCTGCGACACGGGAGGCCATTGGGCGGGAAATCACCCTGTGCGAAAAAGAAATCGCAACGTACGAACGCCTTCTGGACGACGGAAGCCGAAAACAGCTATCCCGAATGCAGAACCGACTCAAGCAGCTTCGCGAGCAGGCGGCCCATTACGCAAAGTTGACTCCGGACGAGTATCGCCTGCCGGTGCCGGTGCATCTGGAACAAGTCGATCCGGTTGAGAGCCCAACGTGGACCCGTTGCGACCTGGGCGAGGGTCTGACCGCCTGGAAGTGCCCGGCAGACAGGGGTCTGCTGTATTACGTCGGCATGAGCAAAAGCGGGCCGTTCTATCGCGCTGTGGCGGCGGCCGCGCCGATCGGCAAGGTTCCGCATCAGGCAGTCGAAGTGTATCCGCTTTTCCGCAGCGCGTATGGATTCCCGGAGTATTACGCGTATGTCGAACCCATTCCCGCGAAAAGCCCGGCTCATGAGCCGGGCACGGTAAATCTAAGTGCCGCGATCTCGGGGCGCATCGCAACGGTGGACGTTGAATTGGGCCAAAGCGTCCTCAAAGGGCAATTGCTCGTAACGTTGGACAATTCGAAACTGAAGGCGAGCATCATGCAGGCCCAAGCTGAAAGCGAGGCACGTAGGCATGCTGCGACCACACTCAGGAAGAAACTGGCAAATGGAGAAGGTCCTGCTGAAGACGCAGCACGTGCCACAGCCGAGGTTGCTCGAGCCGATGCCCACCTGGACCGGCTGAAGGACGAATTGCTAAAGTGCGAGATCCGTTCGCCTGTCAATGGAACAGTGACGTACTCGCCGGGGAAGGTGTCGATCGGCAAGCCAGTCCGACCGGGTGACCGCCTCTTCACTATCAGACCAGATGATGCTACCGTGCCAACCACACACCGTGTGGCTTCCGGAGCGTCAAAGCCCTCTGTCGACCCGGATATCGCCTGGGGCCCCGCGGTTGAAGGTGTGCAATGTCGGTTACAGCCCGACCGCGCCGTATGGAAAGCCGCCGATGTCCCGACCTTTAGGGTCGATGTGCGCAACAACGGGCCGAAAGCCTGGGTGCTGTCGTCATCGTGGATGCTTGTCCGATTCGAAGTCGACGGCCGATGGTACGTTTGGAGCGGTCCCGTTAGTGCACAGTCCACGCTTGTTAAACCCGGCCAGGGGCTCGAAAACGTGGCGTTCGGCACCAACTGCTGGCGGTTTAAGGCCGAAGAAGCACCGCATCAGCCATTGAAGTTTACACCCGGGCGACACACGATCCGCGTTGCCTTCCATTCCAGCCCGGAGGACGCCACCAAGTCCAAGTCGATTCGCGTTATGAGCAATCCGGTCGAGATCGAGGTATTGTTTCCCGACGGAGATAAGGTGACTGCCGCGCCGAAGGCGTCTTTCGATGCTGCCGAACTGGCGCAAGCCCATGCTCGCACGATTAAGGGTGTGCTTCCGGTGGGATGGACCGTCAAGGCCGACGGGGATGTCGTCACGATTCGACGTAACGAGAAAGTCCAAGGGGACCCTGCATCGCCAGTTGCGCCCGCGCCGAACGAGATAACCTGGACTGCGACGATCGAAGTTCGCGTAGGGCCTCGCATTTCCATGGCCGAGTACTGCCGGATGGCCTCGGCGAACGAAACGGCTCGCAAAGAGGATCGCGCACGCCATCCCAACCTCTCTACTGTCAACTACCGGATCAAATTACCACATTCGCTGCCGACACATCTCGATGCCCAAAGCAGCCTGTGGATTTCCGGCGGATACCTGGATAATAGCCGCTTCGAGTTCAAGTCCAAAGACGTCGCCGAAGAGTGTCGTCGCGTGTACGAGACGATCAAGGGAATGTCCCGGCCTTACACACCCGAGTGGGGATCGCCCGTCAACGGCCTTCAGGCTGGATTGGACCTGGAACGGCCGGCCCAAGCGGCGACGGGGAATCTCCGTCTCCTTTTCCGCCTGCGCAACGCGGGAGACAAGCCCGCTGGCGTGCTTCGACTGTCCGCTCAGGCGCGCTTCTGGGGCGAGAACCTGCCTATCGAGGTAATCGACCTAAGGGATGGGCGCAAGGTAATGAAGTACCGCGGACCGGTTCTTGAGCCACCCCCACCGCCACCCTCCGAGCAATATATCCAGCTCGCGCCGGGCGGGATCGATAGCGTGGAAGTCGAGATGAATCCCGCCCATTGGGGCACGGAGGATTTGTCGAAGGTCCATGCGGGATTCATCTTCAGCAATGCCCACGAGACAGAGAACCCGGGCCCCGGTTGGCCGGTCATCACGGGACTCTGGACTGGAAGGGCGATGTCACCGCGGATTCCCTTGGCACCTGGAACTCCAAGGAAGCCCGAGGATCCGAAGGCTGCCTTCGTGATGCCCGACGTCGCGTACAAACGGGCCCTTGACAGCTACGTTTCTACCGGGCCACGATACATCTTGGTCACCCTCGTCAATGCAACAACCGGCCAGAGCCGAGCGGCGTGCATCGAGCCGGGGGCCTTGCTCGGCGCAATCCAGCGGGAAAAGGCGTACGCGCGGGATGTGGAAGGCTGGAATCGGACCATGGCGTTCGCCCTTGCGCAAAAGGACCGGACGTTCCGTTTCTCCGATCCCGAGGCCTGCAAGCGGGCTTCCCCGCGATACACGCCGGAGATACTGGCCGAAGTCCGGCAGCGCGTCAACGAGATGACCACGGACGAGATGGTCAAGGAGATCGGCGACCAGGAGTCCAACCTGTACCGGTTTTGCGTAGAGGGGAGAGAAGGGGCGTACCCCTATCTCGATTCGGTGGCCCACGTGCTCATGGAACGCGGCATCGCCTGCGGCCGAAGCTGCAAGCCGGGTCTGTTGGATGTTTATGGGAAGATGGACGAGCAGCAGGCGTTGCCCCCTGCAGCTCAGCCGACACCGCCGAAAACGGAGGACCTCAGCGATCGGCTGAAGATCGAGGTCAATCCTCCGGACAATCTTCCCGGGGGCCTGTATGCCGTCGGGCCTTTCGACATCGGGCGAGGACAATCACCCGATGCGCATCTGCTCTACCAGTGGCGCGTCGAGAAGAAGATCGGCGACGGCCACGAGCAATTGGTCGGACGATTGCCTCTGGACGTGTATGGGCTGGGCTCCAGGGGCGGGGGATCGGTGGAAGTGCTCAAGTTCACGCGCATCGGCAATCGCATCTTGGGAACGCTCAAGCACACGCTCCCACTTAGGGGAGCCAAGTTCCCGGCGAACTCGATCTACCTGCGGGCATTCTTGCCAAAACTGCCTGCCGGGGAGTACGAGGTCGAGATCCGCTTCGAGGAGCATTACCACACCGGAGACGGGAAAATCTCCCCAGCGCCCGAGGGCACGCTTCCCCAGATGCGCCCCATGACCTGCAAGTTCCAGGTCCCGGACAAGACCGCCGCAACAAGGAAGCCCCCCTCGGGTTCCGGCGAGGATGAAGGCAACGTCGACAAGGCGCCCTGGGGTGAGGCGGTGCGCGGCGTGCAAGTTCGGCTGCAAGCGGACAAGGCTGCGTGGGACACGACAGAGGTGCCGGTCGTTAAGGTCGACGTGCAAAACAACGGGAAGGACGAGTTTCACCTGATCGGCTGGATGGTTACGAATTGCTTTGCGCACATCGACGGTGTGACCTACCTTGGTGGATGCTCGGCGGCTTGTCCGGCACCGGGCGACACGATGACGGGAATCTCGATCAAATTGGGTGGATCGACAACCGTGGCCAACGGCTTCAGCCGGGTGCCCCGCAGCTCGACTAGCGGCGAGGGAGACCTGCGCTGGAGCCCCGGCAAACACACCGTCCGCGTCAGTTTCCGCATGGCACCTCGCGGGGCACCCGACAACACACCGCACGTCGAAGTGTTCAGCAATCCGGTGACGATCGAAGTGGCAGCGGTCGCAACCGACGTTCCCGAACACCTGCGGAATTGGCCCGGGCTGTTCGACCGCGCCGGTGACAAGATCGTCAACGCCCCACCGGACGACGTGAAGGTGGCCAAAGGTTACGTCGCCTTTGCCGACAAGGGCAAGGTCCACAAGGGGCGTCGCGTGACCATCATGAGCGCGAAGCGGCAATACACCGTCGGCGAAGAAGTCCGCGTGATCCACGTGCTCGAAGCCGTCGAGCCGGGCGGCGAAGTCTTCGTCATGGGCCCCAAGACCGTTTTCGGAGAGTATATCGACGGAAAGGACGTGACGAAGGACCTCCCCAAACCGGCCGGTTACAATGGCCGCGTCCTCAACAGTCCCGCGGTCGACTACAACTACGCCATTACCGAGTACACGTTCGACAAGCCAGGCGAGCACACGATTCAATGGAAGGCGGCGGGCCCATTTGATGGAGAAGGGCTTGTATCCAACGTGCTGAACCTCGTGGTCGTCGCGGCGGCTAGGGCGTCTGAAGAATCCGACGACCCGGCCCAATGGAGCAAACCGGCCCTGGGGCTGATGGGCCGGCTTGTCGTCGCCGCTCCGCGAATCACCACGTCCGAGCAGTTTGACCTGAGCCTCGAACTTCGCAACAACCATTTCGGCGGCGGGCCGTGGCTGGCGGTGCAAGAGGGCAATCCGTTCTTGTTCGAGGTATCGGTCACCGATGCCGGCGGCAAGGCGGTCAAGCCGACGATGACGCGGCGCGACGTCCTTTACTCGCCCAAGTGGCAGGTCATTCGTCCGTTTCCCGACGAGAGACTCTCCATTCCGGTGAGCATTCGTAGCGTCGACGGAGCGAAGGGCTCGCACTTGGACACGACGACAAGTATCTGGAAGCTATCGCCGGGTGTGTACAAGATCGCCGCCACGTTTACCTCGCCCAAAGAAATACGCTACAAGGGCGAGGCCACGCCCTGGACCGGCAAGTTGGAACTCCCGCCGGTCGAGGTGGAAGTAGTCGCAGCCGACGGAGACGCACCGGACATCAACGCGAACGTCGACAACGAACTGCGATGGGGCGCGCCGCATCTCGGACTGCGATGCCGATTGGAGTCCGGGAAGGCGCAAGTGCCGATGGGGGCCACGGTCGATTTTCAACTCCATCCGCGCTATGATCCCAGCACGACCCTGGACGAACAAATCGGTCTGCTGAACCGCTGCGACGAGGCGTTCGACGCGACGCTGACGTTCACCGAGACCCAAACCGGCAAGGTGTTCCGCCGCTCGCCCTACGACGCCGGAATGCCGCCGTCGGGGCCCGGTGTGGATGACATCGTGCAGTTGCGAGAGGACACGATGGGACCGGATCGGTTGGAAGTGTACCTGCTTTCCGACACCGGCGAGCAGATCCCCCCCGGCGAGTATCGCGTCGTGGCCACCTACGATAACACGGGCCAGCCCAAGGTCGAGGTCTCCGTCGCGCCCGACGGTTCGGTCATCACGAAGCCGTACGAGGGGCCCTGGGAATTCTGGAAGGGCAAGATCGACTCAGCGCCGGCGATCCTGACCGTGACCGAAGTCGAGCCGGAGGAGATCGATATCAAGGTGAACTCGGCGCTGACCATCAAGCATCAGAAGGACGGTACAAAGGACACGATCGGCTGGAGCTGGAGCCAGGATGCGCCCATGCGAGTCCGTGTAACACATCGCCCCGGGTACACGCTGGGCCGACGCTACAGCTACCAGATCTTACTCGGCGGAAAGCAGATCGGCAACGTCGGTGATCGCGGTGGACTGGCCGGCGGCGCCTGGGATAACGGCGGCGGTATGAGTTTCCTCGCCCCGGAACTTGTCAAGCGAGTCTTGGCCGGCGAAAAGCTGACCCTGCGGGCAGACGTCGAGATATTCGAGACTTCGATGCCCCCGCAACACATGTGGAGCCCGACAGCCGGCGATTTCAAGGTTCTTTGGAAAGGGCAGATTGAAGGTGCTCTGTAGAGTAGCACCCGGTGTATGATCGTTTAACGCCCAAGCACGCGGCCGAATCAATCGTTCCAATGGGCATCGACGATTGCACGGATCCGCGGGTGTTCCTCGTCGGTATCGCCAAGCTCTTCGCGCAGTTTCTTCAATTCCGCCTTGAGCGATCCGATAATTTCCCGGTAGTCGGGGTCGGCGAAGCGATTGTGCATTTCGTGAGGGTCCTTGGTCAGATCGTAAAACTCCCAGGCGGCGGGCGTACTCTTCCAGAACCGATTGCCCTCGTGTTTTGTGACCAGCCGCTTGTTGTGCGTGTCGGTGTAATCGGTGCCGTAGAAGAAGATCAGCTTATGCCGCTTGGTGCGAATGCCAAAATGGCCCGGGTTGTTGTGTCCGTGGGCCATGTGCATCCAGTAGCGATAGTAGGTTCCGGTGCGCCAACCCGCCGGTTCCTTGCCGCCGGCCAGCGCGCCGGCGAAACTATGTCCCTGCATGTAGTCGGGTCGCCGGACTCCGGCCAGATCGAGCAGCGTCGGGGCGAAATCCGTATTGTTGATCAGCCAGTCGCTACGGCTGCCCGGGGCGATCAGCTTCGGGTAGTGGACGATCAGCGGCATGCGGATCGACTCTTCGTACATCCACCGCTTGTCGATGTAGTCGTGTTCGCCCAGCAACATGCCCTGGTCGCTGGTGTAGACAACGACGGTGTTCTCCAGCAGATCGTTCTCTCGCAGGTAGTCGATGATCCGCTTCAGGTTGTCGTCGATCCCCTTCACGCAGCGAAGGTACTCCTTGACGTAGAGCTGATAGGCATGATGCGTTAGCTCCCGGTCGGTCAGGTCGTTGCGACCGGTGAGCGTCTGGATCTTTTTCCGGTAATACCGCGTCAGATTGCGCTTGGTCTTCTGCGGAGAGATCGTCGAACCGATGACGCCGACCAGCGAGTCGTCTTCGCCCCGGGTGGCAATCGAACCGAAGTTTGGACCGGGCTGATCGTAAAGATTGCCCGGCTCCGGGATATCGGCGTCTTTGAGATAGTCCTCGTACCGCGGGGCATAAACGAACATGTCGTGCGGCGCTTTGAAGTGGTGCATCAAGAAGAACGGCTTCGTCCGGTCGCGCCGCTTGTCCAGCCAGTCGAGCGTGATGTCGGTCAGCACGTCGGAGGAATGCCCCTGGGTATCGACGACCTCGATGTCTCGTACCAGCGTACTATCGAAACGGACCGTGCGCATGGTACCGCCATGGCTGGTGTGCATGACGGGGTTCATATAGCGTCCCTGGCCGGCGATCACCGAGAAATAGTCGAAGAATTGCGGCGAATCCTTGAGATGCCACTTGCCCACCACGGCCGTCGTGTAGCCGGCCTTCTTCATTTC
>JABMRP010000678.1 GCA_013202535.1 Planctomycetota bacterium | reverse complement strand
GCAAGGCGCTAGCCGCCGGTATTGCAGGGTAGAGTCGACTCGATAGGACCGGCGGCTAGCGCCTTGCCGCTCACTGCTTCAACCCAAAACTTTAGATTTGACAAAGCACTAGGCCCTTGTTTTCCCGAGCCGCCGGGACAACAATTGAGGCATGGACTCGATCTATCTCGACCACAACGCCACCACGCCGATGCGCCCCGAGGTGGCCGAGGCGATGGCCCGGTGTTTCGCCCAGGGGTACGCCAATCCGGCCAGCCAGCATCAGCCCGGCCAGCAGGCACGCCGGGTTCTGGAAGAAGCGCGCGAGGCCACCGCCGCCATGCTCGGAGCCGATTGCAGCGGCTCGCCGGCCGATCGCCTGATCTTCACCAGCGGGGGGACCGAGGCCAATAACCTGGCACTGCTGGGACTCGCCCGCGCATGCGATGACCCAAACCCCGGCCAAATCGTCGTCTCGGCCGTCGAACATGCGAGCGTCTTCGAGCCGGCCGCGCGTCTGCTGGAATTCGGATGGCGCGTCGATACCATTCCGGTCAGCTCCGACGGCGTGGTGTGTCTCGATCGTTTTCGCCAATTACTCACCCAAGATACCCGCGTGGTCAGCGTCACCCTGGGCAATCACGACACGGGCGCCCTGCAGCCGGTCGACCAGTTGGCCACGATCTGCAACGAAGCCGGCGTTCCGCTCCACACCGACGCGGTCCAGGTGGTTGGCAAGCTGGCGGTCGATTTCCGCAAACTGGGGGTCGCCGCCATGAGCATCGCGGCGCACAAGTTCCGCGGGCCGTTGGGAATCGGGGCCCTCCTGCTCCGCCACGACGTAACGCCGGCTCCGCTGCTTTACGGTGGCCACCAGCAGGAGGCGATCCGGCCGGGCACCGAGTCGATTCCCCTGGCCGTCGGAATGCGGACGGCGCTGGAGCTTTGGCAGGAGGAACAGCAATCGCACGGGCGGCATCTGGCCGTCCTGCGCGATCGGTTCGAGATCGGCCTGCGGGCCGGATTCCCGTCGCTGGTGGTCAATTCGGGGGGAACGGAACGCCTGCCGCAGACCAGCAACGTGGGGTTCCCCGGCTTGGACGGCCAGGTGCTGCTGATGGCCCTGGATGTGGCCGGGGTGGCCTGCTCCGTGGGGTCGGCCTGTTCGAGCGGTTCGACCGAGCTTTCTCCCACTCTGCTGGCGATGAATTTGCCCAAAGAGATCGTGGCCGGTTCGCTTCGCTTCAGCCTGGGCGCTACGACCACGGAAGCGGAGATTGACGAGGCTGTCCGTCGCATTCTTCACGTCTGCGGCGAATTGCGGACGTGATATCGTAACACGATGGTTCACAACAAGTTACACGCGGTAAAAAGCTGCGGAAAAAGCCCCGTCTTCGCCTCGTATTTTCGGCCGGTATTCGCTACAATACGGGATTGGGAAATCGGTCGGGATTTGACTGTATTGCCTCACTCTTCTGGACGGATCCACAGTGATCGACGGCCTCACGAGCATCCCCCTGCCTGGTTTCCGCCAAAAAGGGGATAAATGCGATGCTCACAACGATCGATACACCCAAGTTTTGGGTGAGTTCGTCGTCGGGCCGGAGAATCTGCTCGTTCAGACCGCAGTGGCGGCCGTGACCGAAGATCGCGCGGAGTGTGTCAGCCCGCTGGTGTTTCACGGCCCCTCGGGCAGCGGTAAGTCGCATTTGGCCTGGGGACTTGCCAGCGCGTGGAAGAGCCGGTTTCCCGATCGGTCGGTGGTGTGTGGCGCGGCGGTCGATTTCGCTCGCGACTTGCGCGAGGCGATCGAGACGCTGGCGATCGATGAGTTTCACCGTGACCATCGCCGTGTTCCCTTGCTGATCCTCGACAACATAGACCACTTGGCCACCCAACGGCTTGCCCAGGAAGAACTGCTCCATACGCTCGATCGGCGGGTCGCAACGGGCCAATGGGTGGTGATGACCACCACCAGTGCTCCGGGGCGAATTCCGGAGATGGACACAACACTCCAAGGCCGCCTGATGCAGGGACTTGTCGTCCCCCTGGTTTTGCCGACTCTGCAGACCCGGCAAGTTGTTCTGCGGCGTTTGGCCGCTTTGCAGCGAATTGAATTTCGTGATTCGGATATTCGCCTGTTGGCAACCCAACTCGAAGGCCCGATTGCCCGATTATCGGGTGCCCTGACACAGTTCCGAATGTTCGCCGCGTCCCGGGACGTCCCTTTGGAAAACGGCGGCCCCGTGGAAAGCAAACTGGTCCAACAGTTCCTCCAGGAGAAAGAATCGTCCGCGCCACCGACGTTGGCAAAGATTGCCCGATCGGTCGCCAAGCAGTTTGCCACGAAGGTGTCCGATTTGCGCGGCGCTTCGCGCTGCCGCGAAATCGTCTTGGCTCGCGGTGTTGCCGTGTACTTGATCCGGCAGCTCACCGGGCAGAGTTTTGGCCGGATCGGCCGGTATTTTGGCGGTCGCGACCATACGACCGTTTTGCACAGCTATCGAAAAACCGAACAGCGGATCAGCCAGGAACCGGCGATCCGCCAGACCGTCGTCTACTTACAGCAGCAACTGCACTGTGATGGAGTCCATGCGTAGTACCCATCTGAAAACGACCGTTGCGGCGGTGGAAAACGTGTTGATCCACTTTCGGTCTTTGTTGATCGACTCGGGGGTAATCGACAGCCGGCCGCGCAGCCAGAATTCATCCCTATCGTATCGACCATCGCCAACCACGGTTTCGACATCCAAGAGACGGGTTTTCCACGGCCTCGGGAAGACAGTTCCAGCGATGTAAGACGGCTAGGGACAGGCGGTTCGCGCTGCCGACCGTCGTCTGTATCGACCGTTTTGGTCGCCGACTTACTACTACTACTTTGTATTAAGAAACTAAGAAAAGAAAGAACAGAATACCCGGACCATCCGTTGGGGCAACGTTTCTCCTTGGATTACGCCGGGCAAGTAAAAAAGGTGGAGCCAGTTCATGAAATTCACATCGGATCGCGAGAAGCTGTTGCACGCTTTTCAAACGGCGGCCATGGCGGCCCCCAGCCGGAGCCCCAAACCGATCCTCCAGAACGTCAAGCTCGAAGTGACCGCGGAGACGGCCACCTTGATGGCCACCGACCTGGATATCGGCGTTCGTATCGAGGTGTCGGGGTTCGAGATCGAAGTACCCGGGACAGCCGTGTTGCCGATCGACCGGTTCGGGGCGATCCTGCGAGAAAGTTCCGACGCGAAACTCCTCGTAGAAACCGACGGAAACGGTACCCGGATCCGCGGTAAGGGAAGCGATTTCCGCTTTCCGGCTGCCAATCCGGACGAATTTCCGGCCGTGGCCGCGTTCGACTCGGAGAAATACCACGAGATGCCCGCTCGCTTCTTTCGCGAACTGATCCACCGGACCGAATTCGCGACCGATACCGAAAGCAGCCGCTACGCGCTGGGCGGTGTGCTCTTGGAGTTGACGGGCGATGCGATCATCGGCGTGGGAACCGATGGCCGACGGCTGGCCCGACAGGACGGACCGGCCAGCTCGGTGCAAGAACACGGCAGCGGCGAGAGCACGACGATCGTGCCGGCGCGGTCGATGAAATTCCTCGAGAGGGCGCTGGCCGACAACGATGAGAATATCCGACTCTCCATCGGCGAGAATAGTATCCTGGTGCAAAGCCAACGAACGACGATCTACTCGAAACTGGTCGAAGGGCGATATCCCCGGTGGCGCGAGGTCTTTCCCTCGGGCGACGACGCGGCGCGCATCGAACTGGCCGTCGGGCCGTTCCACGCGGCCGTGCGTCAGGCGGCCATCGTCCTGAGCGGCGATCGGCGGGGAGTCGATTTCACGTTCGGCGGTGGAAAGGTGT
>JABMRP010000677.1 GCA_013202535.1 Planctomycetota bacterium | reverse complement strand
CTTGTTGCCGTCAACTGCGGTGCTCTGCCCGATACGTTGCTCGAGTCCGAACTGTTCGGCTATAAGGCGGGTGCGTTCACCGACGCCCGGCACGACAAGCCCGGCCGCTTCGCACTCGCTGACAGTGGAACGATCTTCCTGGACGAGATCGGTGACGTGTCACCGGCCATGCAGTCCAAGTTACTTCGCGTCTTGCAGGAAGGCGTGTACGAACCTTTGGGCTCGATTGAGTCGGCCAAAGTGGACGTGCGCGTCATTGCGGCAACGAACAAGGGCCTCGGCCGGTTGGTCAGTGAAGGGACGTTCCGAGAAGATCTCTACTACCGCATCAATGTCGTTCGGCTCCAGTTGCCCCCGCTTTGCGACCGTCGGGAGGATGTCCCTCTTCTGGTAGAGCACTTCATCTCCAAGTTCAATCGCTTGCAGGAAAAGCGCATCCTCGGCGTCTCCCCCGAAGTGATGGCGATCCTACTGGAGCACGATTATCCGGGCAACGTCCGTGAACTGGAGAATATCGTCGAACATTGTTTCGTGCTCTGCGGTGGTGGACTGATCGAACCGCGTCACCTGCCGACGGCACTGCGTGAAAGACCGGGTTTGGCATCGCCGGGGGGCGGAGGCGACCTCACGCTGGAAGCCCTGGAAATCATGCATATCACGGAGACGATCCGACGGCACGGCGGCAACCGTAAGGCAGCAGCCAAAGGGCTGGGCATCCACCCCAGTACGCTGTTCCGCAAGATCAAATCGCTCGGCATCGAATTGCCCGAGATGGACGGCCGCCGCAGACCCTCATAGGGTCGCATTCTGCGATTGTTCTACTCATTGCTGAATCGCATATTGCAAACCAGTGAGCGCATTGAGGAGCGGCTCCGCATGACGTAACTCGCTTCTGTGACGCGAGTTACGGGTTGTATCTTTCGGCCAGCTTACTTTGGCACGGCCTTTGCTACTCTCTGTTGTCGGAAATGACGCCTTCGCCTCAGTGGCAAGTGAGGCGTTGGTTTTCCTCAGTAGCCCGCGTAGGACACTCCATCGCCAGCGCGAGCAGAATTCCTATCCATGGCACGGGGACTAGTCTGGGCGAGAGCCAACAACGAGACCCGTGGACCACAACCACGCAGGAGGACGACCATGACCACCGAAAACGGCACGCGAGTAGAGATGAGCACCAGTACCCACAAGCCGGCGCGCCCCCTCAAGTTCTTCAAGGACAAAGAGGGCAACGGCTGGCTGTGCGACAAGGACATCGACGCCAACGGCGACCTGGAGGCCCAGGGGTGCTGGCGCTGCGAAGAGATGGCCTTTCCCGATGGTGGCCGGTAGTGTGCCCCATGTAGGTGCCGGGGAATCCGGCCTTCCTCAAGCCACCAAGCGAAAGGCGAAAATGGACCCGACGACGCAGGCACCTAGCTCCGGTCCGGCGCTGCGCCTACTCTCAGCCGCACTGGATGCCCGCGAGAAGGGCGCAACGGAGCGTGCCCTGGAGGCCCTCGATCAGGCAATAGACCTAGACGGCCGTTGCACCGATGCCGTCCGGGCACGGGGCCTCTTGCTGATGGAGATGGGGGAATTGGACCTGGCCGCGGCGGACCTGAACCGGGCCGTGCGTCTGGCCCCCGACTCGGCTTACTGCGAGTTGGAGCGGGGAACGGTTCATCTCCTCCGCGGACGGCTGGAGATAGCTCTGACGGCCTTTGAACGAGCCCTAGCCTTGGAGCCGGATCTGGCAGCGGCCCATGCCTCGCGCGCAGCGGCACTGCTACGACTGGGGCGGCTGGAGGAGGCACTGGAGGCGATCTCCAACGCCGTGGCCGCGCGGCCTGACAACGACGCGGACCTCCACAACCGGGCCGTGGTGAAAACGGCTTTGGGGCGGCACAGGGAAGCCATCTGCGACTACGAGCGGGCTCTCGCGATGAACCCGAAAAGCGGCGGGAGCCACAACAATTTGGCTTGGCTTCTGGCCACCACGCCGGACTCGGCCCTGAGTGACGGGCCCAGGGCTCTGCGCCACGCGCGCGCCGCCCTGGAGCAAGGGCGGATCGGCGCCTGGCTGGACACCTTAGCCGCGGCCCACGCCGAGTGCGGGGACTTCGAGGCGGCGGTGAGGGCTGAAGCGGAGGCGTACAGTCGCTCCAGCCCCAGGAACGAGGCCTTTCGCCAGAGGCTCCAGGCTTACCAGGAGGGTCTCTCGTACGCGGCCTGGCGAAAGCGTCTTGCGATCGGCCGCCGCGGGAAACGCTAGAAGGGAGGTTTGATCATGGCGAGCTTTCGCATCCGTTTCCTAGCCACGACTTCAACTCAACAGCGGAAAATCTCTGATGGCTATTCCTGATATCAAAGAAAACTGGTCGGGGCGAGTCAGTACCGTGACGATCGGGGCGACGGAAGCCGCGGGCGGAACGCGGGGCCGGACGGTCACGATCGGCGGGGCGTCGGGAATTCCCTTCTTAAGCTTCGATGGCGAGACGCCCAACCCGCCCGCCATCGCGATGGAAGTGTTTGACAAGGAACCCACCGCTTGGCCCAAACCGCTGGAAGACGTCTACGGGGACGTCTGGTCCGATCCGCCCGCATGGGCACGCCGAGTGAAGGAATTTGGGGCCGACCTGGTCAATCTCCGGCTTGTCAGCACGCACCCTGACGAAGGTAACCGCTCAGCGGAAGAGGCTGTGGAAACCGTTCAGGCGGTCCTGGAGGCGGTGGACCTTCCCTTAATCGTCTGGGGTTGTCAGGTACCGGAGAAAGACCAGAAGGTCATGCCCAAGGTAGCCGAGGCGACCCAGGGCGAGAACTGCCTCCTCGGAGCGGCCGGCGAAACAGACTACCGCACGATAACCGCCGCAACCCAGGCGTACGGCCATAAGCTGATTGCCTTGGCCCCGTGCGACATCAACAAGACCAAGCAAGTCAACATTCTTATTAGTGACATGGGTTACCCTCTGAAGGATATCGTCGTCTACCCGACCACGGCGGCGCTCGGGTACGGCATGGAATACATCTACTCCGTACTGGAGCGAGGGAGGTTGGCCGCGCTATCGGGCGACAGCCTGCTGGCGCAGCCGGTAATCTTGGACGTTGGCAACGAGGCGTGGAGAGCGAAGGAGGCGAAAGCGGGCGACGAGTTCGCCGACGTATGGGGACCGGCGCTCCAGCGCGGTCCCGCCTGGGAGGCGGTCACCGCGGCTATTTTCCTGCAGGGCGGCGTCGACCTTCTGGTGATGTGCCATCCGAAAGCGGTGGAAACCGTCCGCAACGCGATTGACCAACTGGTCGGTGAGCAACTCACGTTCCCGACCCAGGGCACCGATCTCCCCTTACTGCAAACGACGGTTTCCCAAGGAGCCGCACGATGAAGACCACCAGGACTCTCCTCAGCGAGCACCTTCTTATCGAGCAGGTGCTCAACTGCCTTGAAAGGATGGTGGATCGCTGTGCGTCCCAACGGAGGCTGGAAATCGCGCCCGCACGCGATGCGATCGTCTTCTTTCGCGGCTTTGCCGAGCGTTGCCACCACGTCAAAGAGGAAACCGAGTTGGTCCCGACGCTGCGGGCTATGGGCATATCGGCGGAGCGCTGCCTGGGGTGTTCCATGCTTCAACGACGCGAAGAGGGCCGCGCGCACGTGGATGCGATGGAGGCGGCGATTGAACCCGCCTCGGGCGGCGACTCCACGGCGTTGAAGGAGTTCACGGAGCATGCGCGAGCGTACATCGAGTTGCTTCTGGATTATATCGCCGAACAAGAGGACTGCCTGTTTCCAATGGTCGCGCAAACCCTGCCCGAGGCGGACAAAGCCCGCTTAGGGACTGCCTTGCGCACGCCTTGTGGCGATCGCCAGGACGAGCGTGTCTACAACACCTATATTGACCTCGCCAACCGTCTGGCGGACCACTTTGACGTGCCGCGGGCGGTGATCGCCGGTTTGCCTGGTAATCGAAACGTGAAGGAGAGTTGTTAGTGAAGCCAACTGACCGGTGGCCAACCCACTGTGTCCCGTGCTTGCTGATTTAAGATCCATAGGCTCGCGGGGTTCCGCTAACCATGAGAACTGCAATACCAATATCCGACGGCAGAATTTCCCCGGTCTTCGACGTTGCCAGGCGTTTGCTGCTGGTGGATATCGAGAACGAACATGAAGTCCGTCGAACTGAGGAGGTTCTGGAGGAACCGGAACTGGCCGCCCGAGCCCGGCGCGTCGCCGAACTTGGTGCGGACACGCTGGTGTGTGGAGCGATCTCCCGGCCACTTGAATCCATGCTGCTCTCCACGGGAGTAGAAGTCATACCGCAGACCTGTGGCCCCGTGGAAGACGTGCTCAGAGCATTCATATCGGGGCAGTTGACAGAGCAGGCTTTCGTCATCCCGGGGTGCTGTGGACATCGTCGGCGGCTTCGCGGCGGCGGCGATTGTCGGCACAGACGACGCGGGATGGAGTAACACTACGATAGCAATCGCTTTGACGGCCGAGCGTGTCGATTTGGATAGCCCGACTGATATTTCTGCCGAGCTGCGAGGTAACTCGCAGGGTTCGGTCCCGAGTAAGGAGGAGTCTGATGAGAATAGCTATTACCGTCGTGGAACCCTCGCTGGACGCGGCCGTTGACCCGCGATTCGGCCGTTGTCCCTACTTTCTGATTGTGGAAACGGACGACTTGGCCTGCGAGGCCGTGGAAAACCCCAATGTTACGCTGGGTGGAGGCGCCGGCATTCAATCGGCGCAATTCCTGAATGAGAAAGGCGTCGGATTCGTGCTGACGGGCAACTGCGGTCCCAACGCCTATCGGACACTTTCGGCTGCCGGCGTCCAGGTAATCGTCGGCTGCTCCGGCGTGGCGCGGGATGTTGTTGAGAAGTTCAAGACGGGGCAACTGCGTGCAGCCGAAGAGCCCAATGTGGCAGGTCATTTCGGCACAGGTAGCCCCAACGTGGATAGCCAGACAGCGCCATCGCAGCAGCTCCCGGCAACAGACACCGGCCAGCAACCTCCCATGACCGGCATGGGAATGGGCCGCGGCCGTGGTG
>JABMRP010000676.1 GCA_013202535.1 Planctomycetota bacterium | reverse complement strand
TCGGGAATGAGCATCGCCCTGGCCAGCGGCCGCGCTTGGCGGAGAAATTCGCCCAGCAAGGTGGTCGCCCGCACGAAGGCGCCCAGCTCGATCGTGGCCACCCAGCAGAACTCATTCGGGTTGAAATCTCGGGCCACGAGTCCCATGCCCACGGCGGTCAGGGCGACCACGTACAGTCCCGGCAGGGAGAACCGCGAGGACCGGTCCCACAGGCAGATCGTCATAGCCAGTGCCACGGCGGCCAGCGCAAGCCAACCCGCCCGGTTACCCACCGCATGTTCCACGCGGGCCAAATCGCAGAAGAATCCACCGGCCACCAGCAGCCCCAGCGCCGCCAATGCCACGCGAATCGCCAGATGGGCAAACGGCAGCTCACCCCGGTCGGTGGGTCGTAGCAAATGAACGACCGACCAGATGGCCGAGCCAACCGCAAGGCACAGGGCGTTGATCTGCACAAAGCCGGTAAACGTCGCGCCGGTCCACGGATTACTCCACCAGGCAATCATCCCGGCGGTGTTGATCAGCAGACCGGAGAGATAGACGTAGCTCGGCATCTTGTACCCGACGGCCAATCCGCCGACGATGGCACTCAGCGCGAGGACCACGCCGACCGACCACCATGGACCGCTCGGATCGCCGGCCGAGTTGATCACGGCCAGGAACAACGCCAGGCCACCCACCAGCGAAACCCAATTTCGCACTGCCGCGGCAGGCGCGATGCGTCGGGGCGCGGCGTCGGCCGTGCCGGTCAGTTTCAGGTTCCGGCAGAACCAGCCGACCGCCAGAAGCGCTGCGGCCAGCGCCGTCCAAGAGGCCGTCAACACGTGATAGGCAAGATAGCCTTTCGGGACAGAGGCCAACTCCAAGCGTTCGCTTCCACAGGCCAGCAACACGCCGAGCCCAAGCCCGAACCCGGCGGCGATATCCGGAAGGCTGCCCGGCAACACTTGTCGCAAATACCAGGCCGCGGCGGCCCCGGCCAGAAGCAACGCGATCCAACCAGGCGGATCGGCCAGCGCCTGGGCCCAGCGAGGTAACCCGCTCGGATCGACGACCAGACAGACCACCGGCACGAACAACAAGACGAAGTTGCCCAGCGTGCCCAGTGCGGTCTGAAATCCCAACATGGGGCTATCGCCCAGCGACAGATCGCGAAGCTGGTAGAGCCGGCGCCGGGCCGACAGCCAGATCAGGGCCACCGCCGAGCTGGCGATCACGTTGGCCTGTACCAGCAATGTCCACCACTCGCTGAAATCCATCCCCCAATGCAAATGCCAAACGACCAGCGATGCGGCCAGATTGACACCCGCCCCAGCGGCCAAAGCCCATTCTTCGCGCCGCCGCCAGACGGCCATGGCCGCGCCGGCGATACTGGCCACCGCAATGGCCGAGGCCGCCCAGAGTTGTTCCTGGTGCCAGATGGCCGCGTTGAGACCCAACAGCACGGCCAGCAATCCGGCCGTGGTCACCCAAGTCGACGCCGCGCGGATCAGCGCCTGGGGCGGACCCGCGGCACCGGGCAATGTGCGCTGCGTGGCGACCCACCAGGTAGCCAACGCGACAAATAGCGAGTAGAGGGCCCAACCGAGCATCAGCGTGCGGTAACCCCAGACCGGGTCGTATTGCAGCGTCTCCGACAGTCCGTGAACCGAGCAGGCGGCCAGTCCGAGCACGGCCATGCCGAACAGCCCGGCCCACTCGGGGCGAAGCCGGCCACCGCTCTGAATCTGACGATAGGCGCCGGCTCCCACGGCGGTCAGCAAGGCCAGCCACCCCAAAGGGCCACCGGCCGCTTGGGTCCATGTCTGGACATGGCCGAACGAGAATGCCAGGATAAACAGGGCCGGCACCAGCAGCACCAGATTGCCCAACGACGCGAAACTCAATTGCACGTCCATCAACACCCGGGCCGTGGAAGTCGAGCCGCGCTGGCTCCAGGCAGTTGTCCATCGCCTCAGGGCCATCCAGCCGATCGCCCAGACGGCGGCCATGATCGTCGCCAGTTGTAACACGGTGACCAGTTCGACGGTACCAAACGATCGGGTCGAATCGGTGACCACGCCGAGAACGTATCCCAACACCACAATCATCTCGGCCACCAGCCCGGCGAAGAAGGCGTATCCGGCCGAAGTTTCCCGCAGCGCGTGGCCGACCATGGTGCCCATCACCAGCACCAGCGGCAATACGTAGGCCCAGGTCGGTCCCATGTTGTCGAAAAACGACTCGGCCACCGGGCCGATCGGGTTGGAGCCGGTCATTTGCAGCAGCGCGGCCACGAGCGTAATAATCAACACGGGTACGCCGGTGACGGCCAGCAAAACGCCTCGCCCAATGCGCGGACTCTCGGCGATCATTTTCGGGCGAACCCCGGCTTGGGTCAACCACGCTCCCACGCCACGGCGTTGCCAGAAGGCGACCGAGACAATCAGGTAACCCATCGCCAGTCCCCATCGCAAGGCCGTGGCCGTGGCCAGATCGGGTGCGAAGCGGCCGGCCACGAGACACGGCACGACCGCGGCCAGCAGCAGACCGTTGACCATTTCGCCCGTGCCCGCCCGTTGCCAGAGCGCGACGATCAGACCGGATGACGACACGGCCAACAGCAGCCACGCCCAACCGCTGGTGGCGGCTAGAACCCTTGTTGTCACGTCGCCCGTGCTCCACAACTCGGCCCCACAACCCAGCAACATGTAGCAACCGACCAGCAGCAATTGCCCCCCCACCAGACCATGGCGGAGGAACCAATCGACCGTTGGCCAGGAGGGCTGGAGCAAGGTTTGGGCCAGGGCATTGCCGCGCAAAAGGATTCGCGCGGTGGTCCAGAACAGGACGAGCAATCCCAGGCCGATGCCGCAGGCCTGGAGACACCGCAATACGAACAAGTGGTTCGGCAGCGTGGCGACGACGTCAATGCGCTGTAGCCAGGCAACCATTCCCACCACGGTCGCCACGCAGAGGATCCCCTGATGCAGGGCAAACAGGGCGGCCGAGCGGTTCATCACCGCCACGACCAACCAGATGGCCGCCAACCAGAACAGGCACCCGGCCATGGCGAGCGTCTCGTTCCATTGGCTGACCAGCAGCACGGGCAGGGCCGCGGCCGAGGTAATCAGGGCACCTTGCGAGAGCGGTTCGACCAACACGCGGCGGACCGCGGCGAGCACCTTTTCTTGGGGTCCCTTGAGTTGGCCGCGTTTCCCCCAAAGTTCCATCACCGCACCGGCTACCACACCGAGGGTGGCGTGTGTCAACAGGGCCACCAGCCACGGCTGCTCGACCCATCTTTGGCCGTCGACGCCGATGAAGTTGAACCCCATCGTGTGGATCAGTCCCAACAGACCGACCGTCGAAGCGATCCACGTCCGCTCGGCCGACTGGTGCGCCCAGGCCAGAAGCAAGTAGGTCGCCACGACAAATGCGCCCGTCAACACGGGAAGCAGCGTGGCGGTTTCGGCGATCGCCGCGCGATAGTAGACGGCCGATCCGACTCCCAGCACCAACGCGAGTATGGCAACGATCTCGCCCATGTGCAGCAGCGGCAAGCGAAACGTCCGCGGCATGCCGACGGCTTCACTGGGAACCGGCGTATCGTCGGAAGTTTCGGCCGCCGCGAGCATTCGCCGCGACGGTCGCCACAGCAGCGTGCCCAGCAGGCCCATCCCCAGCGCTTCGGCGGACAACACGGTCGCCCAGGGCATGCCGATCTGTTCGGTTCGCCATCCAAGGGCCCATACACTGGCACCCACCAATAACCCCAGCCCAAGGTAGGCGGGCATCGGTCGCCGCAATCGGGCGGCCAGTGCCAGACTGCCGATACCATAGACGGCGTAAATGCCCATCGCCATGATGAGGTCGGGATCGGCGCGGTGCGTGAGGCCATGGGCGGTGACGGTCAACAAGCTGACCACGGCGGTGACGAGACAGCCGCCGGCGTACATGATGCTATGCCGGCGCAGGCCGCGGTGTTCCAGCCATACGAACAAGCCACCGAAGATTACCAGCAGCCCGGCCAGTGCGGCGCCGCTCTGGGCTTCGAAGATCAGGCGCAGCGCCTCCACGCCCCCTCGTTGTCCTGGCGGGGTGCCGGCGATCAGATCGGAGATCAGGTGATATCCCGTGAGATAAACGACCGCCAGGCAGGCAATCGCCCCGGCGTGGATGGCCGGAAGACGGAAACGAATCGCGGCGGTCGCCAGGACGATCGCGCTGAGGGTGCCGACCAACACGACCGGCACGGGACGCGGCCAGGCCATGGCCAGCGCCGCCAGCATGACGATCGCGCCCACCAGCGCGACCCAGGTGCCCGCCATGCGGTAGGGTGCCATGTCCTTGCTGTCGCTGGTCGCCCGCATGACCGTCAGCCCGGAGCCGAGAATGGGCACCGCGGCAACGGACGCCAGCACGCTCAGTTGGCTCAAGACGAGGGCAACGCTCGTGCCGTCGGCTGCCCGATAGGCAGCCAGACCCAGTGCCAGAATCAAGGCGAACGCGGCCGTGCCCAGCAGGGTAAACCACTCGTTAGCCCCGCTGGCATCGAGTTGTTTCTCCCGCGTCAAACGTTGTAAGGGAGGCACCAAGCCCAGGAGATAAGCGGCCAGCGCCAACCCGCCGACGGCAAGCACCGGCCAGACGGAGCCACTGGACGGGAACAAGGGCACCGAGAGCAGCAGGGCCAGCGAACCACCCAACACGGCCACGACCAGGGCCCCTTGCCATCGGGGCACCAGCACGCGGCCGGCCAGCCATAGCAGCCACGCAAACAGCC
>JABMRP010000675.1 GCA_013202535.1 Planctomycetota bacterium | reverse complement strand
TTACTCGGCCGAGCGTTTCTTTGGCCATCCCGAAGGCGTTCATCTGATTCCCACCTGGGTTTCGCTGGTGGTGGTCGCCGGGCTGCTGGCGATCTCGATCATCGCCTCGGTGATCGCCAGCCGGTGTTTCGATGCACCGGATGCCGACGACCAACCGACCGACACCCGGTGATTCGAGTTGCTCCACCCAAGAAACCAAGCCCGCCGGTGGCATCCCGCGGGTCCGGTGATTAGTATCGATGAATAACCGAAGACCCACGGGCTCCCGCTGGGGGCCCATCCGTCTCTCACACGAGGAACCACCATGAATCGACCGCACGTCTGGAAACTATCGCTCTTGCTGCTCGCACTCCCCCTGTCCGCCGCCGCAACGCCACTTTGGGCCGCCGAGGCCGGCTCCAATCAACTTACTTCCGAGGAATTGGCCGAGGGCTGGATCCTGCTCTTCGACGGCCAGACGCTGTTTGGCTGGAAGCCGGCCGACAACGCCGACGAAATCAACTGGACCGTTGCCGACGGCGTCCTGACGGCCAGCGAAGGCAAGCCGGGGTTGCTGCACACGACCAGCCAGTTTACCGACTATCAATTGAAGGTCGATTTCCGTAGCGCCCCGGGTGGCAACAGCGGTGTGTTTCTCCGCACCAGCCCGAAACCGGCCGACGTTACCCGCGACGGCTATGAACTGAATATCGCCGACACCGCCGACAGCGAGTTTCCCAGCGGCAGCTTCGTCAATCGCCGGCGATGCACGGGCGATCACGACAGCGCCGAGTGGCAGACGTTCGACGTGACGGCCACGGGCGGTCGATTCGTCGTCAAACTCGACGGCAAGACGGTGCTCGACTACACCGAAGCCAAGCCGCTGGGACGCGGGTTCATCGGCCTGCAGTTTCGCACGGGCAAGATCGAATTTCGCAACGTCAAACTCAAACCGCTTCAACTGAAGAGCATCTTCAACGGTAAGGATCTGGCCGGCTGGAAGACGTATCCCGACATGCTCAGCGTCTTCTCGGTAACGCCCGAGGGATGGCTCAACGTAAAGAACGGCAAGGGACAGATCGAGACCGAGGGAAGTTACGCCGATTTCACGTTTCAATCGGAGGTGTTCGTCAACGGCAAAGCGCTCAACTCGGGCTTCTTCTACCGCTGTATCCCCGGCGAGACGATGAACGGCTACGAGGCGCAGATCCAGAACGGCTATCTCGACGACGACCGGACCAAGCCGCGAGACTGTGGGACGGGGGGGATTTTTCGCCGTCAAGACGCCCGTCGCGTGGTGGCCGACGACTTCACCTGGTTTCACAATACGATCCACGCCGCGGGCAATCACGTGGCCGTTTGGGTCAATGGCTACCAAGTGTCCGACTGGACCGATCACCGGGATCCGGACCCGAACCCCCGGCGAGGCCTGCGGTTGGAAGCGGGTACGATCATGATCCAGGGACACGACCCGACCACTGATCTTTCGTTCCGGAAGCTGCGGATCGTCGAACTCCCCCCTCGCCGGCCGGGGAAATAGGCGTTTGCCCCGCGTCGATTCTCCGATATAATTACCGTCCTGGAAAACTGACCTTCCTCCACTCGACCTGTTTCCGTTGAGGTGATCCGCCATGACCCTTCATGATATCCTTCTGAGCAAAGGAAACGCCGTCCAGACCATTGCTCCCGAAGCCACGCTGGCCGAGGTGGTGAAGAAACTGGTCGACTGCAACATCGGTTCGCTGGTGGTCTGCTCGGCCGATACGGCGGCCGAATGCCGGCAACCGGTGGGGATCATTACGGAGCGCGATATTCTGCACGCTTGTGCTTCCGAAGGAGCGTCGCTGGCCGGCACGGTCGTGGCAGACGCCATGACCGCGCAGCCGATCTGCGGCACGCCGGCCGATACGATCGATCATACGCTGGGGCTGATGACCGAGAAGCGCATGCGCCATCTACCCGTCCTGCAAGACGGGCTGCTGGTGGGAATCGTCTCCATCGGCGACCTGGTCAAGGCCCAGCACGATCGCCTGGCCATGGAGAACCAGTTCATGCGCGAGTACATCCAAGGGTAGTGGCGGGCAGCCGTCTTCCCCAACGGGCTTGCCCCGGTGGCTTGTTGGTTTGGCGACTACCCCCGCGTTCGCCCCGCGCCGGCTTCCCCACCGGGCTCGTCCCGGTGGCTTGTTGGTTTGGAGACTACGGACGGAAGCAAGCCGATTCCGCTCGCCGTGGATTTACACGCTCTACCAGAAGAATGAACGAAGCGTACGAAAAAGAAAGAGCAATCCTTGACGTCGTCGACCGTCTTCGTTCCGATCTCGGCGATGGTACCTTTGATATCGTGGATCATTGGGAGATTGATCTGTGCGCCATTGGTCTTGCCCTACCACGTGACCATAGGATTCTCGTTTACATTTCTTCCTGCGGTCACCCCAATGGCGAGTATGATTATGAAATGGAACTCCCCCCAGAGCCAGGCACGGATGACCTGTATTCCGTTGCGGACAGGAACCCAGCCTGCGACTACGGGACTCTGTTGCAGGCAATCAAGAGACACTGGAAACTGTAGGATCCGGAAAAGGATCCGGAAAAGGGGTCGGGAGTCTTATGCGCGAAGCACCCTGCGGGCCGTTCCGGGAAAAACCCCCGCCCCGTTCTCCTCCTCACGAAACAAACTCCAGCACCCGGTGAAACGGCACCGAATCGAAACGCCCGAAGAGCGGGTGACGGCGGAGGCGGGCGCGGCCGGTGGCTGGGGATGAAAGGCCGCAGAGAAAGCGGGCGAGTTGACGGGGCGCGGCCAGCGCGGCGTGGCCCTCGGCGCGGAGTTGGCGAATCGGCTCGGCGTCCGCTTCGCCGGGCTGGCGGTAATTGGTCGGCGGTAGCGGCCGGGCCGCTTGTCCCGAGCAGCGGGCGCAATGGCCGCAGTCGTCGCGCTCCTCGCCAAAGTAGGCCAGCAGATGCCGCGTCAGGCAGCCGTCTTCCTCCGCCAGACGGAGCATCCGCTGTACCCGACTGATGTCTTGCTCCTCGCGCCGCAGGAAACGCCGGCTGAGCGACTCGCACAGCGCCGCCCGATCCGACGGCGCGCGATCCATGCGATATCCCTGCCGCACGCCGGAGGCCTGCAACACCAGATCGCCCGACTCCTCCAGGTAACCCAGCGCGGCCACGATGCGCTCCCGCGGCTCTCGCATCGACCGGCTGACTTGTTCCGTGTCGAGGCTGAACCACGTGCGTCCCTTGCGGGCGTGGCGGAAGATGCCGCGGAGGAACTCGGCCCGCGGGGCGTCGAAACGGGCAAAGATCTCCTCCGAGGGTTTTTGCGGCTGGAACTTGTAGCCGGAGTAGAACGGGCTGGTGGAGCGGAGCACGTCCTCCAACTCCAGATAGGTCAGCAGCGTCCGCACCACCAGCACGCGCACGTCATGGCGGGAGGACAAATCGTGGACCGAAACGTCGAACACGTCGCCGCGGCCCAGCACGTCGTCGACCAACGAGGCCACGGCTTGCGGCGTGGGCGTGTCGCCGTATGAAAAATTCTCCAGCGTCACCACGTCGTCGGCACAGGCCAGCATCTCGCAGATCGACTCACGGCCGTCGCGGCCCGCGCGGCCGATCTCCTGCGAGTAGCTTTCCATCCCCTTGGGCAGGTTGTAATGATAGACGTAGCGGATGTTCGACTTGTCGACGCCCATGCCAAAGGCGATCGTGGCCACCACGACCATCCGCTCGGAGGCCATGAAGGCGTCTTGGATGGCGTTGCGGTCGTCGGACTCCATGCCGGCGTGATACGCCCGGGCTTCAAAACCGCGCTGGGAGAGAAAATCGGCAACCTCCTCGGCCGTTCGCTGCAGGGTGACGTAGACGATGGCCGGTCCCGGGGGTCGGCTCCCCAGACGCCTTAAGAGCAGGTCCTTGCGGCCGGCGGCCTCGCTGGGCGTGACGGCCAGTTTGAGGTTCGGCCGGTAGAAGCCGGTCTGGATCACGTC
>JABMRP010000674.1 GCA_013202535.1 Planctomycetota bacterium | reverse complement strand
TTTGTCATTTTGGGTGCCATGGGCGGCTTGCCCGCCCTTGCTGGATCCTGAGCACCCGGTCGAAAACAGAGGGGCAACCGTTCACACCTTGAGAAATCACACGGATATCGCCGGAGGCTCACGCAGAGGCGCGGAGCACGCAGAGGTTCCTCAAGTGTTCTGGGTTGGGATACGTCACATGCCTTGTTATTCCACAATTCATAGTCGGCGGTGGATGTCGATCACCATGTCAACGGCCGCTGGGGCGCATCTCGTTCCGCCGCACCTGTCCTTCCCCCTTGCACGCCTACCCCTCCGCGTTCTCCGCGACTCTGCGTGAGCTCCCTTTGCTCTCCAGAGCGTGAACGGTTACACAGAAGGAACCGAGAGGATCATAATGACTCCCTCGCCAATTCCCCGGCTCGTGAATAATCCAGGCTACCCACCCGTCTCCAGCACGGCGCGAACCAACAGCGGCCAGGCGATGGTCGCGTCGCAGTGGACCTCGGCGAATCGGCCGCCGTCTTGGCGGCTGACGAACTTTCCCCAGGAAACGCCCTCACTGTAGGTGCAGCCGCTCAATCCGCCCCAGTGGACCGGCTCGGGGCATATACGCACGCCGTAAACGAATCGGGGGACCGGCAGGTTCGTGCCCCGACGCATGTTGATCAGGTCCACGAAGGGCCCCACTTGCTGAGCCCAGTTGCGCGGTACGCCGCCGCCGATGGTGAAAATTCCCAGTCGTTTGGCCGAAAGGATGCGCCGGGTGTAGTCGTTGAGATCGAGGAACGGGTTGAAATGGGGGACCGGGGTGAGCAGTTGCTGGGGATCGGCGGCCTCGGTAAGAAAATGGTTGGCCACGTCGAGTCCCAACTCCGAATCGGTGAAGGCCGGCACATACACGGGAACATCGCGCCGAAAGGCACAGCCCAAGATGCTCGGCATCTGCCCGTCTTCGGCCAACTGCCGACCCAGTTCGCGACATATCGCCGAACTGCACATCGGCTGCGAGGGATCCATTTCCGCTAAGACCCGGCCGACAATCTCCTGAGCGTCGGCAAGATTGGTTTCCATCTCCAGCGTGTCATACACGCGGTTGTAGCCCTTGGCGTAAAGTTCGCGGTCGCCCACCTGGGGATCGTATTTGTAGTGGACTCCGCCGATCGACTCGGACAGCCCATGGGCCATGATGGCTCCGGTGGTGACGATCAGGTCGGCCATGCCCGTGTCGATCATCTCACACAGGACGCGTCCCATCTTCGCCACGGTCATTGCCCCGGAGACGGTGACCACGACGGTGCAGTCCGGGTCGTCGATCATCGCCCGCAAGATGTGATAAGCTTCGCCCAACTGCCGCCCGCCGAAGGCCGTTTTCGACATCGCCTCCAACATGCCGGCCACGCCCTCGGCACGTCGCACGTCGAGCACCTCGAGCGGTTCCAGCCCGTCGTTGCGACCGTCGTGCAGTTCTCTGGCCATTTGGCGGCTCCTCGGCAGGGGGCATGGGAAACGGCATGGTAACCCACGGGGCGGCGGCTGACAAGCGGCCCGCGGCACCTCGGCGCTGGCAGAGTCCGCGCGGTTGCGGTATAACCCTGATACTCGTGGCACCTCGAAACGCCGGGCACGAGTGCCTGGGCTAAACAGAGTTACCCATAGGAACCCCGCTAATGAAACGCACACTGATCCTCTTGGCCTTCTTCTTCGCCACAACGCTCGACGCGGTGGCCGCCGAGGGGCCATCGACCCGGCCAAACGTCGTTTACATCATGGCCGACGATCTGGGGATCGGCGACGTCGGCTGTTTCGGCGGGGACCGATGCAAGATCGACACGCCGCACATCGACGCGCTGGCGTCGCAGGGCATGAGGTTTACCGACGCCCACGCGGTGGCTTCGGTTTGCGTGCCCGTGCGTGTATCGATCATGACGGGCCGCTATCCGTGGCGAGTTCGCGGCGAGGGTCGTGGTGGGCCTTGGGGCTTTCTCGGCCCACGGTTTCCGGCCAGCCAGTTCACGCTTGGCAAGATGATGCAGGCGGCCGGATACCGCACCGGTTACGTCGGCAAGTGGCACCTGGGTACGCTAATGCACACGCTCGACGGCAAGAACCAGGGCCTGGAAAACGTCGATTACACGAAACCGCTGGCCATGGGCCCGCCGCAGTGTGGTTGGGACGACAGCTTCATCCTGCCCGGCTCGCTGGACATGTACCCTTACGTGTTCGTGCGCGACGGCCGGTTCGTCGGCAGCGTGACGGCCCGCAAGGGTTGGAGCGCGTTCAACCGCGTGGGTCCCGCGGAGAAGGATTTCGAGGATTACAAGGTACTCGATACGTTTTCCGGCCAGGCCGAACGGTTCATTGCGGAAAACGCCGCGGCGGCGCGCCAGGGAAAACCATTCATCCTCTACTTCGCACTGACCGCTCCGCACACGCCGACGTGTCCCCGGCCCGACTTCCAGGGTAAGAGCGACCTGGGGCTCTACGGCGATTTCGTCATGGAAGCCGACGATTGCGTCGGGCGGGTCGTCAAGGCGCTTGCTCAGCACGGCCTGGACCGCAACACGCTGCTGATCGTCACCTCGGACCATGGTCCGGCCGCCTACGCGGGCAATACCCGAGAGGCAATCCCGGGCAATCTCCAACAGCTCGAAAAGAAGGGCCACTACAGCGCCGGCATTTACCGCGGGTACAAGTTCTCGGTCTACGAAGGCGGACTGCGCGTGCCGTTTGTCGTGCGATGGCCGGGCGTGGTGAAGCCGGGCACTCAGTGCGACCGGCTCGTGGGACTAAACGACCTGATGCGCACGCTGGCCGACATCACCGGCCACGCACTTTCCGCGGAACAGGCGCCCGATTCGATCAGTTTCCTGCCGCTGCTCTCCGACCCGACGATCGAGGCCCCCCGCGAGTCGATGGTCATGCAATCGACGCACCACTGGGTGATCCGCCGCGGGCCGTGGAAACTGGCCCTTTGCCCGGGCAGCGGTGCGTCGGGAAACTGGGGCGGCAACACGCCCGTTTCAAACGACGCCTGGAAAGCCGCCCGGGCCGAGTTCGGCCGCCGACCCACGCCGGACGATCTCCGCGCGGCGCCTTTTGTGCAACTGTTCAATCTGGATGACGACCCGCGCGAGAAGAGCAACGTCGCCTCGGGCCATCCAGAGATCGTCGAAGAATTGGTCAAGTTGCTCGACCAGCGGATCGAAAGCGGCCGGAGCACGCCGGGAAAGAAGCTCGATAACGATTTTCCGAACGTCAACTATCACGCCCGCGTGCCGCCGTTCGTGCTTCGGCCGTGATCTTGATGAGTTGTTGCTTGCAGGATAGACTACCAAGACAATGTCAGGGGCGCTTAATTGCGACTTTCGCGCACGGTGCCTGCGAGTTCGTTTAACGCCCAGCCGAAGGCGCCGGCTTTACGGGTATGCCGTCGAAAGAGCCGGCGCCTTCGGCTGGGCGTTAAACGAAGCCCTTCGGGGCAAGAATGACGGGCTACACTACTTGCC
>JABMRP010000673.1 GCA_013202535.1 Planctomycetota bacterium | reverse complement strand
GGACGGCGAGCCGCAAGGCAAGGTGTTCGCCGACGACGGGGTGGCCTACTGTCTCGACGCCGCAAGCGGAAGCCTCGTGTGGAAAGTCGACGCTGCGCCAACCGACGAGAAGATGCTGGGCACCGGCCGGTTCATGTCGCTCTGGCCGCTGCGCACCGGCGTCATGGTCCACCACGGCATCGCCTATTTCACCGCCGGACTTTTCCCCTCCGAAGGCATCTACTTCCTCGCCGTCGATGCGGCCGACGGCAAGATCCTTTGGCGTCGCCAGTTGGACCAAGGCGGCGTGGGCTGTCCTTCGCCGCAAGGTTATCTGCTGGCCTCGGACGATTCGATCTACATGACCTCGCGCACCGCTCCGGCGCGCTGGAGCATGGCCGACGGCAGCCGCATCGGGCTGGAGACTCCGATCCCCCATCACGAATATCGCTTTCACAACGGCGGCTCCTACGCACAGCTTTGGGGCGAGAACATCGTCTACGGTCAGGCCGCTATTCTGGCGTACGACCCGAACAAAACGCTCATCGACAAATACAACCGGCCGAAGAACGGCGATCTGCTGTTCCATTGGTTCGGTGCGCGGCGCGTGCTGTTTCACGGCGATCTGGCCTATTTCGCCACCGACGACCATCTGCTGGCCGTCGACCAGAAGCTGTTACCCGAGCTGGCGAAGGCCGAGTGTCGCGAGTTCGAGGCGGCCTACAAGCGGCACCGCGTGGCCGATTACCTGACCGCCCTGGAGGCACTTGCCGAGTACGGCGAGGAAAGTCCCATGGGCCGGCGACTCCAGGAGACGTCGCTGAAGTGGGGCAAGGAGAAGTTCGAGCAGTGGCCCGCGGTGGCCGAGAAACTGTTTGCGAAGTTTGCGCGAAAGTGCCGGTGGATGACACGTCTGAAGGCCACCGAAGCGATGATCCTGGCCGGCGACGTGATCTATGCCGGCGGCGAGGCGGACGTCTTTGCTATCGACGCGCGGACCGGCCGGCAACTTTGGACCGACCAAACCGCCAGCCGGGTGCGCGGGCTGGCGGTGGCCAACGGGCGGCTGCTGGTTAGTACGATCGACGGGCGCGTGCGATGTTACCAACCCGGGCGGTCGACCGGCGAACCGAACCGCGTGCTCGGCCCGCCCAAGCAACCGGTCTACGGCCCGGGCCGGTTCACGAGTTTCCTCCAAGACACGGTCCGGGCGATCGTCGACGACTCGGGAGCCGACCGGGGTTACTGTCTGGTGGTCGGCGGCGGCAACGGCCAATTGGCGTATGAAATCGCTCGGGAAACCAAGCTGAATGTGTACGTCCTGGAATCGGATGCCGAGAAGGTGAGGCAAGCGAGAGCCCTTCTTTCCGTAGCGGGGCTCTACGGCGGACGAATCACCGTCTTGCGGATGACGGCCCAGCAGCGTGCGGCTGGCCGGCTGCCCTTTCCGCCGTATGTGTTCAACCTCGTGGTCGATCAAGGCGCGTTTCTCGGCGGCCCTGGTTCCGTTTCCGCCGAGGAGCTGTTCCGCGTCTGCAAACCGTGCGGTGGTGTGGTCTACACCGGTCAGCCACCCGGGGGTAAGGTCGTTCGCGGCCGGGTCGTCGGCTCCCGCGATTGGACGCATAACTACGCCACGCCGGCCAACACGTATTGCAGCGAAGACCCGCTGGTCAAGGGCCCGTTTGGGATCCTCTGGTATGGCGAGCCCGGCCCGCGACAGCGGATCGAACGACATGCGGCCGGCCCCATGCCGCTGGTCTCCGGCAGCACGATGTTTCTCACCGGCTACGATCGGGTGATGGCCTACGACATCTACAACGGCCTGCGGCTCTGGCAACGCACGCTACTCGGCGCTACGCGGACCGGCCTGCCGTTGGCGCCCTCCAACATCGTGGCCGACGAGCGCAGCCTGTTCGTGGTGATCGCCGACCGGACGTGCCTGCGACTCGACGCTACGACCGGCCGCACGCTGCAGACGTACGAGCCTCCCGGAGATTATTGGGGGTGGATCGCCCAGAGCGGGAACCTGCTCTTTGGCAGCCAGCCCGTGCTGGACGAGGCCCGGCGAAAGCCCGACCTGAGGATCAGCGAGGCCGTGTTTGCCGTCGACACCGAAACCGGCCGGCTCCGCTGGAAGTATGAAGGCCAGGGCATCGAACACGGCGGGATCGCGGTCGCCGATGGTACGCTCTTCCTGCTGGATCGTAACTTGACCGAAGCCGAGCGTCGCCGGGCACTCGATGAGACGATCGAAGACACGTCGGTCGAGAACCGCCGGGCCGTCGATAATCGGGGGAACCCCATCCCGGCCGACCTGCGCAAGTTGGTCGCCCTCAATGCGGACACCGGCAACGTGCGCTGGCAACGCCCGATCAACGTGACCGACGTCACGCTGGACGACACGGTCGTTTCCGCCGGTCGCGTGGCGGCCGCTTGCATGGTCAAAGATGGCGTTGTGGTGGTCCACGGCACGGGCAGCCTCGGGCACCCCTATCGCGAGTTTCTTCGCGGCGAGTTCGCTCGCCGGGCAATGTTCGCCTTTGCCACCGACACGGGCCGGTTTCTCTGGGGTGGAAGAAGAAACTACCGCAAGCGGCCGATCATCGTCGGCGACTCAATCTATGCCGAGCCCCATGCGTGGAACTTGAAGACCGGCGAGCCCAAGATGTATATCCATCCACTTTCCGGACGGCAGGAGCCGCTGAATCTCTTTCGCGGCTACATCGGCTGTAGCCATCTGCTGGGTTCCGGGGCGGCGCTGTTCGGCAATCGCAACGGCATCGCCCACCAGAATCTCGACGATTGCTCGGGATACACGCCGCTGGGCAATATGTCGCTGGCCTGCGGGCTGGGAGCCGTGCCGGCCGGCGGTCTGTTCGTCGCGCCGGAGGGCAGGTCCGGCTGCACCTGCGCCACGCCCATCTTCACCTCGATCGCCTTGGTTCCGCGCCGCAAGGCCCGGGCCTGGAGTCTCGGCATCCCGGGCGATTTCTCCAAGCCGGTCGTCACGCCGGTCCGCCACGTGGCGATCAACCTAGCAGCGCCCGGCTTCCGGCAAGACGACCACGGGCGGTTGTGGATTCCGTATCCCAGTCGCGGCGGTCAGGGGATCCTCGGCGATTGGCTGCCCACGTACCAGCACGACGCCAGTATGTGTTACCGCCACGGCGACGATCTGCTTTCGATCGAAGGCACCGACACGCCGTGGGTCTTCACCTCGGGCTACGCGCACGCCAAGCCGCTTGAGTTCCGGCTGATCGAACCGGACGGGCAGCCGGCCCGATACACGGTGCGCCTCTATTTCGCCGAGCCGGAAGATCTCGCGCCGGGCCAGCGGGTGTTCGACGTATCCTTGCAGGGCGAAAAGGTTCTCGAAAATTTCGACATCGTCCAGCAAGCCGGCGGGCCACGCAAAGCGCTGGTCAAGGAATTCCCCAGCGTGTCCGTCTCCGGCACTCTCACCGTGAGTCTCACCCCGGCCGCCGGCTGCCCGAAGCGCCCGATTCTCAGCGGGCTCGAAGCCGTTCGGGAGTGACACTCGCGAATCCCCGAAGCCAAGAAAGATCCGCACCGCGGAGACGCGAAGAACGCAGAGATTGTTCTTCTCCGCGCCCTTCGCGTCTCTGCGGTGTGTTCCCTACTCCCCAATAATCTTCACCAAAATCCGCTTCCGCCGTCGCCCATCAAACTCGTAATAGAAAATATGCTCCCACGGCCCCAGGTGCAACTTCCCGTCGGTAATCGCCACGACCACTTCCCGCCCCATAATCTGCCGCTTGTGATGGGCGTCGGCATTATCTTCGCCGGTGCGGTTGTGGTGATAACGTTGCGGCGAGGGATCGAACGGGGCCAGTTCTTCCAGCCACCTGTCGTAGTCGCGGTGCAGGCCCGATTCGTTGTCGTTGATGAACACGCTGGCCGTGATGTGCATCGCGTTGACAAGAACCAGCCCATCGGCAACGCCGCTCTCGGCGACCAGCCGCTGGACGTCGTCATGGATCGAAACAATCAACCGTCGCTCGGGCACGTCGACCCAAATCTCTTTGGTCAAAGTCTTCATACATCCCTTTCCGGGCGTCAATGCCCCCTGGGAAAGCCGTGAGATCCCTGGGAAAGCCATGATCCCCGGGGAAGGTCAACCTTTCAATAAATCACACCCCCCGGAGTGTACCACCGGTCCGGTCGACTGCAAGAGGTGTCGACTCGCGGCCACTCGACTAACTCTCCAGAGGGGAAACGAGGCGTTTCGTGGGCCCCGGTCGCGGAAAACCGGCCGTTTGGCTCCGTTTTGTGCGCAAATGGCTTGGGCTGACAGGTATAATCGGTAAAATTGGAACGTGGGGGGGATTTCGGAACCGATCCCTGTTGGACGAAGAGGTGCGTGCCGTGTGGTTCACGAAGAGGTACTCGGAACAAACGCCAGGAGCCGCTCGACTCACTTCCCGCCGTCGCCCGTCGGGGCATCGCGGGTGGAAGTGCCGCCGATTGGCCGTCGAGCCGCTTGAGTGCCGCCGGCTGCTGTCGGTTACGCCCGCGGCCGACGACCAACTGCTCATCGCGTCCGACGTCCCGGCTGCCGAGATGGGGTTCGTCCTCGATCCGGGCTCTTACGACGAGTCGAGCATCCTCGTCCAGTTCACGTC
>JABMRP010000672.1 GCA_013202535.1 Planctomycetota bacterium | reverse complement strand
GAAAAAGGGGGACAGGCACCTCGCGGCAGCCGTTGTCGCGAGGATTCGCCCCGTCTTGTGCTCGGAGCCAGTCCCCCTTTTTCACTCTCGCCAGCGGGCTTTCTAAAGCACTTTGGTGAAGCCGGGCATCGCCACGGGATAGTTGCCATCGGCGTCGGGGGAGACGGGGGCGTCGGAGTCCCAGGTGTATTGATCGAGGCCCGGGGCCAACTCGACGTTGGAGGAGATCGCCTGATCCCAGGTGATCTCCTTGCCCGATTCGGCGGCCATGCGCCCGAGGATGCCGGTCATCGCCGCGTGGGCACAGCGGATCGTCTCGTTGTGGGGCTTGTCCTCGCGAATCGCCGCGAAGAGCCGATCGTGCTCCACCTGATAGGCGCTGGGTTTCGGTCCCTCATACTTCCAGATCTCGTTTTCCGAGGTGCGGTTGTAGGCCTTGTAGATGCGCGGATCGGCGACCCCTTCGCCCAGCACGGCCGAGCCTTTGGTGCCGTGGACCACGTCGCCGAAGAACCCCCAGCAGCCCTGCATGTGCCGGCCTTGGGCAAACATCCGCGTGCCGTCGGGGAACGTGTACTCGACCGCGTAATGGTCGAACAGTTGGTCCGGCTTGTCGCGTACCTGGCGGCCGCCCTGACCCTGGGCCGAAACGGGCCAGGCATCTTTGACCCAGCAGCAGACATCGAGGTTGTGGATCAGCCAGTCGAGAATGAAGCTACCGTTGAGCCAGGTGAAGTTGCTGTAGTTTTGCACCTGCTGAGCCAGTTCGCTCATGCCCTCCTGTCGCGTTTTGAACCCGACCGGGCCGTGCTCGCGATATGCCCAACAGGTGACCAGATCGCCGATGGCGCCGTTGTGAATCTGCTCGATCACCGCTTGCAGCGGAAGGCTATGACGGCTCATCAGTCCGCCGCCGATCTTGAGGTTCTTCTGCGTGGCCACTTCGCCGGCGGCCAACACGCGGCGAATGCCGGGAGCGTCGACGGCGAACGACTTCTCCATGAACACGTTGCGGCCTTTTTCCACCGCATACTCCAGGTGGATCGGGCGGAAGCCGGGGGGCGTGGTGAGCAGCACCAGATCGTTGCCGCCGAGGAAGTCGATCGCCTTCTTGAAGGCGTCCATGCCGAGGAACTGCCGTTCCGCCGGCACGTCGACCTTGTCCTTGAACCGGTTGGTGAGGTTCTTCAGGCTCGATTGCAGGCGGTGGTCGAAGACGTCGGCCATGGCCACCAGCTTGACCGGCCCGGCGGTACTCAGCGCGTTGGCGGCGGCCCCCGTGCCACGTCCGCCGCAACCGACCAACGCCACCTTGACCTCGTCGGAACTCGCCGCGTGGGCGGAACGCGCGATCGACAGTCCGCCGACCAGCGCCGCGCCGGTGGCGGCCACGGTCGAACGCCGAAGAAACTCGCGACGGGACGGACCTGTTTTCTTATCGTTCATAGCGCTGCAATCTCCTGATTTCGTGGCCTGGGAGTGTTCTGGGGGAAGCGACCTTTTCCTATCGTGCCGTCGCGGGTCGGGTCTTCCGTCCGGCCCACGGAGCCATTCTCCGCCAGCATCCTAACCTAGCAACCCGCCGCGCCCGGTGCAAGCTGGCGACTCGGCGGCGGGTGGGAAATCGATGTTCTTCCCGGATTTCCGGATCTGACCCCCAACTGGCCCGATGGTGGCGTGCGGGGGGGCAACCGTTGGGCTATCGCAGTAACTCATCGACACCGCGAGGCTTCTCTGACCCACTCTTGCACAAGCGTCGGCAACCGTTCAATAACCTCTCGCCCGAAGAGAACCTCATCGACGTAGCCCATGTGAAGCATATCCACAATGCGACAAAGATAGGACTTGCCGCAAGCCCACCATGTGAAATGCGAGTCAGCAAACAGGTAGTGCTTCACGTGGACGTTTTCAGCCTCCCGTAACTCCTCAAGTTCCATGCCGTCCAGCAAAGTTTCATAAACGCCATCGGCTACCCTACTGCCAAAGGTTGTGGTGTAGTAGTATTCCTTCAGTTCCCAAACCGCGATTGGATTGACTACGGATGGAAATGCCCCGTCGAGCCGCCTGGCCAATGTTCTAATAGGTTGTCTGCCATCCGTAACCGTGGTTAGCTTGTGTGGGTCGGGATCGAAGCCGTGTCCTTTCGTGTACGCCTCGACGATCATATTGACGATGCAAGTGAGGTATGCCTCGGCTCTCTTGTTGCCCTTCTGTTTGTTCATGGCAAATGGAAGCGTCGGCGAGTACTCCCGTTTGCATTGCTTGAATAGTTTCCGTGCCGCTCCCGCGTCCATGAGGTTGGCCTGTACCTCGTTGTTCAACACATCAGCCCTATACTTAAAATAGTCGCAAAGCAATTGTCCACACTTTGTAGGTTTTCCTGACGGTAATACGACGTGCCTGTCTTTCAACCCAAGTTTGTGAAACGCTTGTGCGATTGACGGTAGGTCAACCGCAAAGACAGTGTTCTTTGACGGACCGCCATGCGTCTTGAAGTTTCGAGGTATTGTCAGACCGGGCGGAACCTTCCAATAGCCTTGGCCCGGTCTTGTGTACCCTGCCTCCTGGCTAATCGTGCGGACGTTAGCCCAGAAACTCTTGGGTTGGTTGAGAAAGCGAGGGTCGGGTTTCATGGCAGTAGCCGCTCCAAGCGGGCAGCAAACTCCGCAAACGTTATCCCTACCGCTCGGCAGACTTGGCGTAGCTCCAGAATGTCGAGCCGCCGCTCACCGGACTCGTACCTGCTCACGAAAGGTTGGGGCTGTCCCAGCTTTTCGGCAAGGTCGATTTGACGTAGCCCCGCATCGCTACGAATCTCGCGTAACAATGCGACCAAGGCCTCTTGCTCGGAGCGGGGCGAACGTTTCGACATCGTGGGGAGTGGTGCCCGTTGAGACGATCAGGTAAAGTAAGGAGGGTTGCTGCTCCATCAAATCGGTCAGCGAAACCCAGAAGCATAGGGGGCCTTGACAAATATACCAAAACTGTATATCAAGAGGTCTGGGAGGACGAGCCCCGAAACGAAAACGGAGCAAGGAATGTCTAGGCAGAGCTTTTTTGCTTTCGCTGCCGAGGAAGAGCGCAAGCCCAAGCCGTTCAAGTTGCAGCTACTCAAGTGGATCGGAAACAAGCAGCGTTTCGCACACGAAATCATTTCCAATTTCCCAGCCGACTACGGTGTCTACCACGAACCATTTCTGGGCAGTGGGGCCGTGCTCGGTACCTTGGCTCCAAAGCGGGCGTTTGCTTCAGATGCCTTCGAGTCTCTTATCGAAATCTGGCAGACACTACACGATTCGCCTGAAACACTCAAGCGATGGTATGCCGAACGCTGGCATCGAATGGACAAGAGCGGGAAGCAGGAAGCCTACGAAGCGGTCAAGGCTGACTACAACGCCAATCCAAGTGGGGCAGATCTGGTGTTTCTGTGCAGGGCCTGCTACGGGGGTGTTGTCCGTTTTCGTAAGGAAGATGGCTATATGTCCACACCTTGCGGGATCCACGACCCTGTATCGCCCGACAGCTTCAGTATGAGGGTAAACGAGTGGCACAAGAGAACGGCAGACGTTAGCTTTGGGGCAATGGATTTCGAGAAAGCAATGCGTAGAGCCAAGGAGGGTGATATTATCTACTGTGACCCCCCTTATAGCTTCACCCAGAAGATTCTCTATGGCGCTCAGAAGTTCAGCCTGGAAAGGCTGTTCGACGTAATCGTGGACTGCAAAGCCAGGGGGGTCCGCGTTGCCCTCAGTATCGACGGGAGCAAGAAATCAGGAAACCTGATCTGCAACGTTCCGATTCCAGACGGCGTTTTCGAGGAAGAGGCTTTCGTCAATTGTGGGCGTTCAATGCTTAGACGTTTCCAGATGAACGGACAGACGCTGGAAGAAGAAGTCGTTGCGGACAGGCTACTGCTCACCTATTGATGGACGAACGAAGCGGGCATGACATGGACGCCCGCTGGTGAAACGGAAATCACTGGCAAGGAACGGTTTGCGCCGATGCGGGGGCGTAAAGCGCCGTCACAAGGACGTGAGCCAGAGACGATCCGCCCCCAAGGCTCGAATGCCCCGGCCATTTCGTGTAGGCTATGGGCAGTGTATCCTCCCACCGCTTTCCTAGGAGCCATGCCATGAATCGACTGCTATTGACGACTTGGGTACTGACGGGACTGGTTCTGATGTGTCCGCCCGCGACTGCCAATGATGGGCAAGTGGTCTTCAGCGACGCCTTCGACGGCAAGCTGGCCGAAGGCTGGAGTTGGCTGCGCGAGAATCCCGACGCCTGGCGGATCCGGGAAGGCGGCCTGGAGATTCACGTCGAGCCGGGGCTGGCCCACAATGTGAAGAACGCGCTGCTGCGCAAGGCGCCCGACCGCAGCCAGGGCACGTTTGCCTACGAAGTGACGGTTACCAACCTCACGCCGCCGGTCGTGCAATTCGAACAGGTCGGCATCACCTGGTACAACAACGGTCGGCCGATCAAGAAACTCGTCAAAGAGCGAATCGACGGCGATACGTGGATCATCCCGGGCAAGGTGCCGATGAAGGCCAAGAGCGTCCAGTTGCGGCTGATCGTCTCGGCCGAGGGGTACATTGCCCAGTTTCGCCCCGACGGCAAAGGTGAATTCCAAACGGCCGGCAAAGGCGGTCTGCCCGCGCCGGGAGACGATCAAGTCAGCCTCCAATGTTACCACGGTCCGACCGACACCGAGCACTGGATGCGCTTCGACGACTTTCGGATCGTGAAGCTGGAGGATTAGTATGCCGCATGATGCGAACACAAGCGACCGGGTCGAACTGAACCGGGTGGCCGATCTGCTGGAAGTGGCCGGCAAGATGCCCGCCTCGACCGTGGTGGTGGCCGGCGGTGATCGGACCGAGGATCTCCGGCTGGTCGAGTCGGCCCGGGACCACGGCATCATCGATCGCATCGTGCTGATCGGACACGGCGACCGCATCGCCCGGGGCGTCGAGGAAGTGGGCATCGAAATCGACGCCGGCGACGTCGTGGCACTGGACGATCAGCAGGACGTGGCCGCGGCCACCGCCGCGCTGGTCAAGGCGGGTACGGTCGACGTCGTGCTCAAGGGCAACATCTCGACCCCGATCATCAATCGCCAGATGATGCCGCTGGCGATTCGTCCCACGGTCAGCCTGGCGACCGTCTTCGACGCGGCGATGATCGGCGACGGCCGGATGACCGTCTTGACCGATGCCGGGGTCACGACCAACTGCAACGTCCAGCGCATGGCCGACCTGGTGCGTAACGCCGTGGAAGTCGCCCATACCGTGCTGCGGATCGAGCGCCCGCGGGTGGCGATCCTTTCGGCCAACGAGAAGCAAATTCCCGCGTTGCCCTCGACGCAAATGGGCGCGGAGCTCACGGCGATGGATTGGCCCGACGCGGTCGTCTACGGCCCGCTCTCGCTCGATCTGGCAACCGATCCGCGGTCGGTTGCCATCAAGGGGCTTCCCGATCAGCCCGGCGCGGCGGAGGTCGCCGGCCAGGCCGACGTGTTGGTCTGCCCGGGCATCGACGCGGCCAATGTGCTCTACAAGGCGATCAGCGCCGCCAACAAATACGGCCTGGCGTCGCTGGCCAGTATCACGATCGGGTTTCCCGTCCCGTACAT
>JABMRP010000671.1 GCA_013202535.1 Planctomycetota bacterium | reverse complement strand
GAAGAAGGCCGGTCGCAAGGCCAAGTAACCCTCGGCCGGTTCCCGCCTCCGCCACAGCCCCCAGTGGCTCATTGACGACTAGGTGGGTCCAACTTCGGCCCCGCCCCCGGCCCGTTTTGGACGCCTATCTCCACACCGCACTGGATGGCTTGGGAACAGTGGCTCCGGAGAAGTTCAGGAGCACCGCGGGCGAGATCCTGATTGCCTTTCCCGGGTTTTCGGAATCTACCAGGCGGTTGAATGGCAGGATCGACCCTTCCGAGTTCTATGGAAACGCAATGTCGGGAATCGTGAGGGAGTCGAACCGATGGACGAGCGTACGTGTCTCGAAATCGCGCAGGCGAAAGACCTTTGAACCGTCGTCCTGCTGTAACCGGTCGGCCACAAAAACCCATCCGCCCGTGGTGAAATACAGGTCTCCGTCAGGAGCAAAGGTCATTCCGCAGATCACCTCGTCATCGCTCTGGTACCGGAGCTCCAGGCGCGTTCCCACACGTTCGTAGATCTCCGAAGGTGCCCGGGAATAGCCCATTGCGCCGAGGAACAGGCGCCCGTCTCGAACAGCAAACGTGCCCCACCAGCCGTGCCCGACGTCGCTTTGCTCGACGGAGATCGTTTCCAGCACGTTCTTCGTTTTCAGGTCGATGGCGCGAATGATCCCGTTCCCAAGCCCCGTGCGCCGCCCTTGGGGGGTTTCCATGACGCTGTAATACAGTCTCCCCGATCGCTCATCGAGTTCGACTTCCCGGACTTGCCCTTGAGTGGCATGAAAAAGCGTCTCGTTCTTTCCACCAACGAGGCGGTAAATGCATCCCTCCAGGCCGCTACAGAAGTAAATGTCGCCGTTGCGGGCGAAAACCAGGCTCGCGAGTCCCGGAATTGGATTCGCCTTAGCCGGCTCGGGTGCGTTTGGGCGGCGGTAGAATTGGGTAGGTCTCGACCCTCTAACATACTTCCAAATGGCATCGGGCCCGGATAGAGAATTGGCAAAATAGAGTCGCGTGCGAAGGTTCATTGCTGCCGCATCTGCCGGGCGCCGCAGGATAAGCCGTGGCGGTTCCCCTGCTTGGGCAAAGCCGGAGCCGATCGCGAGAAAAGACGCGCTGAAGACCAGCGAAAACCCGACGTGAAGCTGCGTTTTGAACGGTGGTATTCGATTCATGATTCTACCTTTCCCTACGTACGGTTCTGTTGGTGGTCCCTTTGGCAACGACTCTTCCATTCTTCAAAACTTCAATATTGACCGCGGCCAGTAGGCGATCGTCAGTCTGTTTACCTACTCGTTGATGGTAGTAGGTTTCCAGTGTTAACGGCAGGCGTTGGGCTTGGAACGTCCTTGTTGCTTGTTGCTTGTTGCTTGTTGCTTGTTGCTTGTTGGCCGCCCGGTGCCGTTCCCTAATCACGACGCACCGCTGCCGTTCCCTTAACACGACGCAAAAAATCCGTTCGACGCGCGTTACGGTCGGCATACAAATTGGGCAGGTCGCGCATGGCGGTCGTCGCCGAAAACGCGTCCTTTATCGGCCCGCGGTTGGGTTCGGTGGGGTCGGAGAAACGCACCCGACCAATTTCCAGATGGTCGAACCGCCATTGGCCTGGATTGTATCGAATCACGACTGGACTATGCTCGGGGAGGGCCGAGCGAGCGACTGCCGGTGCACCGGCCGAGGAGTCAGCGAACAATCTGATCGTATACAGGTAAGCCGTTGGTGCGATGTAGGGCTGAGTACTATAGTTGGGCGACCCGTCGCCAAGTGTTACGAATCGGGGGCGCTGATTCGAACGAAGAGTGACCGAGTGCGACTGCTGCCTCATAGGTCTCGTGGAATGGAACACGATTCTGACAACTCTAAACACTCTCGATTGCGAATGCGGAATGGGCGGAATATGATCCTCGGATAATGGCAAGTAATGATCGAGACCGGTTCGAGTAAGCGCAACATATCCATACAACGTATCCGGTTGAGATTGGGAAGTTGCGCTTGCTTTTGATTTGGATCCTTTTGTTTCTTTCGTCGGTTGAGATTGGGAAGTTGCGCTTACTTTTGATTTGGGTCCTTCTGTTTTTTTCGTTTGCCCCAGTAACGTTCTCGTCGAATGGAACTCCAGAATCCCACAGACGATCGCCAACAAAACCAACCACCTCATTCGACATGGTGTAGTCATCGTAGATCTTTCACTCCAGAAGGACAGGAGATTTGATTTTCGCTGAGAGAACTGATTCTATCAGGAGTAACTGGTGATTCAAAGGAGACAAGGAGGCTACGGGCATAACTGCCCGATCCAAACCACACTCACCACCCCGTCGGCCCCAACCGAGGGGGGTGTTTGTCTCCTAACCTGCTCGGCCACATCGACCGAGACCGCCAAAGGAATGTTCGTAACGCGCGTTGGTCGGTACGCCGTGAAAGGCTTGTTGATTCTTGCGGATGCGAATCCCGCCCGCCGACCGCCCATTAACCCCCACCGGCTGCGAGTACAGCGGCGGCGTGTACCGCCTCGCTGATCCCCTCTTTTCGGTCCGATCCACCAACCAGTGTAAAGGCGACCACGGCGTCTCATGAGCGGCAAAGAAATCTCGCGTGAACGGGTTAACCACGCCTTCGGCCGAGTGCCTTCCGACACATGTGGAAAAGCATCTGCCCCAGAACGATGACTGCGAGAAATCCAAAGGCGAAAGCGAACCCGCACCACATCGCATTTGGCAGGCCACGGGCATCTCTAGAGTACCAGGCGAACAATCCGCAAACGCCGGCAATAACGCTCAATACGAAAAAACATGCGACAAATACTCGGTAGATCGGCAGACCTGGCGAAGGCCGGCCACGAACCTCCAAGCCGACCAAAGTCGGGTCGTTTCCCAGCCACTCAGCCGGATCAGGGCCGGCCGCCGAAGGATGTGCAACATATCCCAGATCTCGTGCCCTCGCGAAGTCGGCTTCGGCCATCGCCCGTTCCCCTTTTCTCCTCAGGACGATACCCCTGATGTAATACAAACTGGGATCTTCTGAGGCGAGCCGGATGGCTTCTGTGAAGTCGTTGATGGCGCTGTCGAACTCGGCCAGTTGGCCGTAGACGGAGCCACGGTTCTTGTACGCGATGACCTGCTTCGGATCGAGTCGGATGGCTTCCGTGAAGTCGACGATGGCCTTGTCGAGTTCACGTATGCGAGCGCGGGCGTTGCCTCGGTTGTAGTGTGCTTGAGCGGTCTCAGGGTTGAGCCGGATCGCTTCCGTGCAGTCCGCGATGGCTTCATCAAAATCACCTTTGTCGCAGTTGCTTCCGCCTCGGTTCGAGTAGGCCTCGGCAAATCCAGGGTTGAGCCGGATCGCTTCAGTATAGTCTGCAATGGCTGCGTCGAACCGGCCGATGCTATCGAAAGCCATGCCGCGGTTGTAGTAAGCCCCAACGTGCTTTGGGTCGAGTCGTATCGCGGCCGCGTAGTCCTCGGTGGCCTCGTCAATATCGCCCTGTCGCTCGAAGAGACAGCCTCGGCTCACGTAGATCTCGGCGTCCTTCGGGTCGAGCCGAATCGCTTTGGTGAAGTCGGCAATGGCTCTGTCGATGTCGCCATGTGCGGCATAGGCAGCGCCCCTCCGTAGAAACAACCTGGCGGATGCCGGCATGAGCCGAATCGCCTCGGTGTAGTCGGCAACGGCGCTGTCGAACTCACGGTTTTGGATGTGGTCGTCGCCTCGTTTCTCATGCTCGATCGCAAGTTGGATCGCATCAGTATTGTGCCGAGTGTTCATCGCTTGCCTCCTCTTCGTGCCTCACAAAACGCAGAGTCGGAACCGGAATCGGCTGAACCCGGCGGGCCTCGAAGGCTTGGATGTCTTCGCTGCCGATCAGATATCTTGGACGGCCGCCACGTCGTGTGGCTATGTTCGTTGCCGTCAATTCACCGGAGCGAATCCATGTGAGGACTTTATCTTGACTGATTCCCCATCGCTTGGCCAGTTC
>JABMRP010000670.1 GCA_013202535.1 Planctomycetota bacterium | reverse complement strand
GACCTGACCGGGGTGTTCGCGAACCGTGCGCGAGAGATCCTCGGAGAAGATCACGCGTACCGGGCGATCAATCCGCTGACTTAGAAACTGGGCCAACTGCTCGTAATCGCGCTGGGCGAATCCCTCGACGCATTCGCAAGCCAACGGAGCGGCCAACGGGTCCATGACCACCACGGTCATCGGCATTTGGGCCGTTGCCGTCGCGGCGCCGAGCCAGAAGAATCCGCCCGCGGCAAACAGCCAACCCCATACCCGCCGCGTGATACGGCCCGATCGTCGGTTGCATCCAACCATGTTTCAAAGACCTTTCTTGTCGCATTCAATTGCTTTTCAGGAATCTTCGCTGGTGCCATAAGCGGAAGAACTCCCCGTGAGAGGGGAACTCGTAAGAACTGCACGTACAATCCGATTATCTTGCCCCGCTTGGCCAACTGTCAATGATTATCGGGCTCCGAAGCAACGGATTTCGCTTTCCCTCCCACGCACCCCCCCGACTCTTGCCCACCTTGCAATGGAGCGTTTCGTGTGCGATATTAGGTCCTTTCCCCTTTTGTCGTGGACGCCAATAGGAGTGCATGAACCGTGCAGATTTGGCCGGCAATCGACTTGCGAGGCGGCCGGTGTGTGCGACTGCGCCAGGGCGACTACGATCGGGAGACGGTCTTTGCCGAGGATCCGGTCGCCATGGCCCGGCGTTGGGTCGATCTGGGGGCACGCCACCTCCATCTAGTGGATCTGGACGGCGCGAAAGAAGGGTATCCGGCTAATCTCCAGAGCGTCGGAGAGATTGTCCGATCGATCGATATCCCCTGCGAACTGGGCGGCGGGATTCGCGACGAAGCGACGATCCGCCAGTTGCTCGACCTGGGGCTTGCCAGGCTGGTGATCGGCACCTTGGCGCTGAAGGAACCCCAGTGGTTTGGCGAAATGTGCCGGGCGTTTCCCGACCGGCTGGTGTTGGGAATTGACGCGCGCGACGGGCAGGTGGCCACCGACGGGTGGCTGCAAACCAGCAAGACGGCGGCGGTCGATCTGGCCCGGCAGTTTGCCGAGCATCCGATCGCCGCGATCGTGTACACGGATATTGCCACCGACGGAATGATGGCGGGGCCCAACCTGGCCGAGATGGCCCAAATGCAGGCGGCGGTCGACGTGCCCGTGGTTGCCTCCGGTGGAGTCACCACCGTCGAAGACGTCCGCCGACTGGCCCAAGTACCCATGGCCGGCTGTATTATCGGCCGGGCGCTCTACGAAGGAAGCCTGAAACTGCCCGACGCACTGACCGCCGCCTCCGGGGACGGACGCCAAGAGGTTGTCCAACCATAGCTCCGTTCCCTTGGAAATCAATCAATCAATCATGACAGGATCCCGCGCTGGCGGGGCAATTTCGAAACGTTAGAGGAAGTTTCCATGTCGAAGCACAAAGTCGAGGACATTCGCAACATTACCTTCTGTGGTCACGGGTCGGCGGGTAAGACGACACTGATCGACACGCTGTTGGTGACCACCGGCGCGGTGAAGCGGCAGGCGAGCGTCGACGACGGTACGAGCATTTGCGACTTCGACGAAGAGGAGAAATCGCACCGTTACTCGATCGAAGCAAGCGTGACGCATTTCGATCACGGCGGCAAACGGTTCCACGCCATCGACACGCCCGGTTATCCCGACTTCATCGGCCAGACCCTGGGATCGATGCGGGGTGCCGATACGGCCGCGATCGTGATCAACGCCCAGTCGGGCATCGAAGTGAACACGCGTCGCGTATTCGCCGAGGCGGGCAAGGCCGGGCTGGGGCGGATGATCATCATCAGTAAGATGGACTCCGACAACATCGACTTCCCCGCCCTGCTGGAGGGCATTCAGGAGATGTTTGGCGGCGAGTGCGTGCCGTTGAATGTTCCGCTGGGCAACGGCGCCGATTTTCGCGGCGTGGCCGGCACCTTGAAGGTGCCCGACGACACCCAAGGGGCCCTGCTGGACCCGGCCGAGATTCACGAATCGCTGATGGAATCGATCGTCATGGCCGACGAGGAGGTGATGGAACGATTCCTTGAGGGCACCCCGCCGACCGATGAGGAGTTGGCGCCGCTGATCGTGCAGGCGGTGGCCGAGGGGAGCCTGATTCCCGTCGTTTGCATTTCGGCCAAGACCGGGGGCGGCATGAGCGAGCTGCTCGACGCGCTGGCCTTATGTGCGTTGCCGCCGGGGATCGTGCCGCAAAAGGCCACCGGTGGCGACGGCGAAGAGGTCGAGGTGAAGGCCGAGGAGGGCGGACCGCTGATCGCGCAGGTCTTCAAGACGCGCATCGACCCCTTCGTCCAGAAGCTCAGTTTCCTCCGCATCTTCTCCGGCACGATGAAGACCGGCCAAACCGTCCCCTTGATCGGGTCGCGCAAGGGGATCAAGATCAACCAGCTTTTCCTGGTCCAGGCCAACGAGACCGAGCCGGTCGAGAAAGCCGGCCCAGGGGCCATCGTCGCCGTGACCAAGATGGAGGATCTTGAGACCTCCACCACGCTGGGCGAATTGACCATGCCGCCGATCTGCTTCCCCAAGCCGATGGTCGGCCTGGCGGCGACGCCTAAGAGCCGCGGCGACGAAGGCAAGCTCTCCGGTGCGCTGCACAAGGTGTGTCTGGAAGACTCGACCTTCCAACTCGACCGCGACGCGCAGACCAAAGAGCTGGTCATCACGGGCATGAGCGAACTGCACCTGCAGATCATCCAGGAGCGGATCAAGCGACGCGACAAGGTCGAGCTGGAAACCAAGGAACCGAAGATTCCCTACCGCGAGACCATTCAGGCCAATGCCGAGGGAAGTTACCGGCATAGGAAGCAGAGCGGCGGCCGCGGGCAATTCGGCGAAGTCCACATCCGCATGTTCCCGCTGCCGGGCGACGTCGACATCGAGGAGTACGCCACCAAGGCGCGGTTTGCCTCGATGAAGACGCCCCACTACGATCCGGCGAACAACTTCCTCTGGATCGACTCGGTCGTCGGGGCCACGATTCCGGGCAACTTCATGCCGGCCGTGGAGAAGGGCTTCAAGGAGCGAATGGTCCAGGGCGTCATCGCCGGCTATCAGGTGCAGAACATCTGCGTCGAGGTCCACTTTGGCAAGCACCACGCCGTCGACAGTTCGGAGCAGGCCTTCAAGACGGCCGGCTCGATGGCCTTCCGCAACGTCTTCCGGGAGGCCAAGCCGGCCCTGCTGGAGCCGATCGTGAAGATCGCGATCACCGTACCCGCCGACAAGGTGGGCGACGTGAACAGCGACATGTCGGGCCGCCGCGGCCGCGTCTTGGGCATGGATTCCGCCGGCGGCGGGCTGCAGACCGTCTCGGCCGAAGTCCCGCTGGCCGAAGTGACCACCTACGCCCGGACCCTCTCCAGCATGACCGGCGGACAGGGTAGCTACTCGCTGGAATTCAGCCACTACGACATCGTGCCCGGCAACGTCCAGCAGGAGATCATCAAGAAGGCGAAGCTGCGGGAAGAGGAGGAGTAGGGGGTAGGGACTGGGGACTAGAAAAAACGGGGACGGGGTGGTAGCTACGGTCGCCAGACCGTGGACGTGCAGTTCAAACCACGGTCTGGCGACCGTAGCTACCAGCAGAATACCTCAACTTGACGTGCCCCCCGGGCCGAAGAAACTTGACGGGCCGCGTTGACATTGGCCAGCGCCGCGCCTAGCATTGCAGCGGAGAGGCGATTCACTCGAGGGGACTGAAAGATGATTTCCGATCACCGGTTGGGCTCTTGCTGCCGTCGGTGCCTCTGTCCGGGTTGACCGGACTCCCTCGAACTCTCTACATACCGCCTCGTTTCTATCTGGATCCCAAAAGGATGCCCCCGAGGTTGACCTTGCGCCCCGGGGGAGAAGAAGGTGTCAAGCGCCTTGTGCTCTTCCACCTGTTTTCCGGCAATAGCCCCTTCGCCGAGCGGGAGTGATTTCCCATGGCCACCGACTTGCGACTCAAAGAGCAACTGCCCGAGCTGACCGAACGCATTGTGCGAACCTATTCGGAGGAGGGCACGATCAATCATTTGGGCCATTGTCCGCTGCCCAACTACGACGCCGTCGTCGCCGCCACCCTCGACCTCAAGGAGATCCTCTACCCGGGCTACCAGAGGCGGGATCGGCTGCACCTGGGTAACGTGACCTACTACGTGGGCGACCTGATGGAACGCCTGCACGATTCGCTCACCGCGCAGATCGCCCGGGCGATGCGTCACGAAGCCCGCGAGGGTGCCGAATGCGATCCGGGCGAGGCCCTCGACTTCGAGGCCCAGGGTCAAGCCAAGGCGATCGCCTTCCTGCAACGGATCCCCAAATTACGGGAAGCCTTGGCTAAGGACGTGCAAGCGGCCTTCGACGGCGACCCGGCCTGCAAATCACTCGACGAGGTGATCTCCTGCTATCCGGGCTTGGATGCGGTGACCGTCTACCGGTTGGCCCACGAGTTGCACGAGTTGGGCGTCCCGCTGGTCCCGCGGATGATGACCGAGTCGGCACACAGCCGCACGGGCATCGACATCCATCCCGGCGCCACGATCGGCGACTACTTCTTCATCGACCATGGCACCGGCGTGGTGATCGGCGAGACCTGCGAGATCGGCCGCTGGGTCAAACTCTACCAGGGCGTCACGTTGGGGGCCCTCAGTTTTCCCACCGACGACCAGGGGAAACTGGTCCGCGGCACCAAACGCCATCCGACGATCGAAGACCGCGTGGTCATCTACGCCAACGCCACCGTACTGGGCGGTCAAACCCGCGTCGGCCACGACTCGGTCATCGGCTCCAGCGTCTGGCTCACCGAACCGGTTGCCCCCAATACGACGGTCGCGTTGGAGAAGCCCAACCTGCGCATGCGGGTGGAGTAGGACGGCAATCGTGTTAGCCCGGTCGCCTGCGACCGGCCGAAACGCGAAGAATCCCGTCGCAAGCGACGGGACGAACCAAGTTGGACCAGCGGCAGCCGTGGAGGTCGCCAAATCTACCGGTCCGTGTCCACGAAGGTGCCTGACGCCTTCTCTGACGCTACCGTAGCCGAAGATGATGCGTGAACACCCAAAATCTTTCGCCGACATCGGTTCCGCCGTCATCGATTTCCACAACTGCCGACGTGTGCCACCCCGGTGTCAGCATTCTCGCCCGCTTGGGTGAGTCATCAGGTACGTTTGGTCTTCCTGGTGGTTGCGGGTCCTCTCCATCCGGCGGGTCCCACACATACTCTTGGTCTGGAACAGGTCCGGCAGGAACCGGTAAGCCTGATGGCCTCTCTTCGATAGTCTCCAAGGTTTCGTTCGGTACCGTGTACGACCTGCGAAAATACGGACCGGGATGTTCGTACTCCACAACCCGCGAGCTTCTTGGTCCGACGCGCACAACCACCACGAGCTTACCTTGATGAAGATAAGTTTGCCCAAACACGGGCATATTGACACCCTCCCTTCTAATCTCGTTTTGACGTGGCCGATTGAATTGTTCGCATCGTTCATAGAATAGCCGCAGAGCAGAACCAACCTCGGGAGACTGTTCTTCGACACGGCGGATGATGTCTTCCCATGTCACTATCTCGATCCGAATTCGTTGAAGCAAAGGATCGAACCATTCGCGATTCCACGTCTCCAACTCGTCGCGCGCCGACACGTCGTAACCGCTGATGCGTTTCGCAACTTTCCGCTGCATTTGTTGGCGATCGAGCAATGGCTCGTGCGTGGCTGCGGTCTCCTGCGGTGCGACAACGAAAAAGCCTAGCGACGTGAACTCGTCCAGCGAGTGATCGCACCGCCGCAAAGCTTCCGCCATGCAGGCGACGTTTCGCACCGCCTGATCGTAACCCGGTGCGTTTGTTGTGCCAGGCCTCAACTCGCTGTACACTTTGGCCTCAAGAACCACGAACTGCTTGGCTTTTGGTGTAAGAATCAACCCCCGTTTTGTGTGCTCATCGATGGCAACGTGCCCGACAACCGCATCAGCGCGAGTGTGGCCCTCCGCCAAATCGTCGCCTCTGCATCTTGCGCCGAACGCCGAGTATAGAAAAGGTTGAGACAACCACTGAGCATCCTTCTCGAATTCGATGGGTAAACAGCGTATTCCGCTTGCCTCGAACCCAATTACGACTCGCAGGAGCCATCCCTCGTTGTAGAGTACCTCCGCTGCGGGCAGGGGAGAGGAAACGCAATGGGCACTTCGCAATAGGGAGAAGATGAGCTGGAACACTGGATCGTCGCGTTCATCTGGCATTGTGATAGCTCCCAGGAATCTACAGTGGGTTGGTTCGCCAGTTCGGTCTGTGCCGATGGTCGTCTGCGACTACTGATCCAAAAAGCTGAAATCGGGCGAGTCCTCACCATCGGAGTTGCCTTTCAACACCAACTTGCTGCGGTAGAAGTCGAAGTAGACGACGACATGAGTCTCCTGGTGCGGTTTGATCTCGACCCGACAGCTTGCCTCACGGGTTGAACTCGCCTGCCTCCCGAAGTCGTAAGAGGTCCGCGCGCAGAGTTCATATTGATCTGGTTCCAGTTCATAGAATCGGCAGTCTCCAGACATGATGACGTCCAGATACTCGTTCTTTAAGAACAACTGAATGGGCGGAGTGGACGTCTTTGCACTGAGTGGCGCCCATACGAAATCCACCAACGTGCCCAGTGCCTCGTCGCTTGCGGGGTATTCGACAACCAGTTTTCCGTACACCGTGCTGTCGGGCAGTGGCCCTCCACAACTCGGGCATGAAGCGGCACGGCGTGACACTTTGTGGCCGCAGTCTGGGCAAAGGATCAAGTTTGGGGCGGCGTGACTCGGCGGCTGGGCGGCAGGAGGCACGCCAGCCAAAGGCGGTGTCGCAGGAGCCGGCATTCGAAAGGAGCCTTGGCAGTGAGGGCAAGCGACCACCTGACCGGCAAGCTGGGCGTCGTTGACTGTCAATTGCCGGCAATGGGGGCACCTCACGTTCGGTTGCATGAGCAAGTCTCCCGCAGATACCTAGAATCCTGCCTTAGCCCCACACGGGTGAGAATAACACCCCCTCTTGTTCAGAGGAAGCCGGGGACACAAATACCTAACTTGGCTGTTTGGGCAACTTTGGGTGCGGGACGGGGTTTCCACTACCCATGGTCGCGCCATGGACTGACATATTCGATCTTCTTGGGCCGAACACGTCGTCTTGACGCTCTTTCCATCCAAAGCCCCCAACCGATCAGCAGAATCCAACTCAGCCCGCTGAGCGTAACGCCGTAGCGGTAGCTTGCCGGGCGGTAGCGGTATTGGAGTTGGTAATCGCCGGCCGGCAGCCAGGCGCCGCGCATG
>JABMRP010000669.1 GCA_013202535.1 Planctomycetota bacterium | reverse complement strand
TGAGCAACGGCCCGGGCGTCACTTGACCGATGGCCACCGCGTCGAGCAACTGTTCTTGCTGGAGTCCCACGCCGAGCCACTCGTGGTTTTCCACGAGTCCGCCTTCGAGGTAGGCCAGCAGAACATAGCCGCCGCCGTACATCAGCGCGCCCACTTTGGCGAAGAAAAGGCCCAACTTCCAGAGCGACACGCCGCCAGCCGTCGCGGCGGCGCTGGTCACTCCGGCACCCGCCACGGCCGATGCACTCGCTTGGGCGGTTCCCGCGGCGCCCATGGTGGCAACGCCCACCAACATCCCGGCGGTCTTTCCCTTGGCCGGACCGGCCGGTCCACCGGTCCAGCGAAGCAGGAGCACGCCGGCCAGGCTGCCGACAGCCAGGGGCCCGATCTGACCGTACTCGGTCAACGACGCGGCGGCCACGCCGATGCCGATGATCGCCAGTTGCCACCGGCTTAGTGCCTTTCGGCCAAGTCGGAAGACGGCCAACACGATCACCGCCAGCACGGCCGGTTTGATCCCGGCCAGCAACGGTTCGACTTGCGGCAAGCTACCCCAATGGACATACGCCCAGGCGAACACGAGGGTAATGAGCACGGCGGGCAGGCTGAAGCTGAGGCTCCCGACCAACGAGCCGACGATCCCCGCGCGGCGGTAGCCGATATGGCCGGCCATTTCGACGGCATTGGGACCGGGGATCAGGTGGGTGGCCCCGAGCAGATCGAGAAACTCCTGCCGCGAGAGCCACCCGCGCCGCACCACGGCTTCGTCTTCCATCAGGGCGACGTGAGCGGCCGGCCCGCCGAAGCTGATACAGCCCAGCTTGAGGAAGAGTCCGGCGATTTGGCCCAGGGTGCGTCTCATCGAGCACGTGGTGTAAGAGAATTCTTGCGGGAAAGTGCCCCAACCCTACGATGGGCCCCCGAGCCCGCCAGCGTTGTACGATGGGCTTCCCAGCCCGTCGGTGTTCCCGGGTCGACGGGCTGGGAAGCCCATCGTACATAAATAGACGGCCCCACGGCGTCATCGTACACGACACACCATTTTGCGGCATCCCGGGCGCCTGTCAAGCGAACCCCCGGGCACCGAGGTCGGGGGGTTTCCCCGCCGCCGGCGCTGGAGTATCCTTGATCCTGGGCGAGCTTCCACCACGGACCTTCCCCCGGCTCTGTCCAAACCTCTCTCGTAGTAAGATGCCTCCATGGACAGAACCGCCCCAAAACTCGCCCTCCTGCTGGCCATCGGCCTTTGCGGGTGCTCGTCCCAACGGTCGGAGAAGACCGTGCTCCTCTTCGGTGCGGCCAGCACGAGTGACGCGCTGGACGAGATCAGCCGAAATTTCGAGCAGAAGACCGGCTACACCGTACAGACCAGCTATGCCGCCACGTCGACTCTGGCCCAACAGATCACCAGCGGCGCGCGGGCCGACGTCATGCTCTCGGCCAACCGACAATGGGCCGATTACCTCGACGACCACGGTCATACGCTCCGGCGGTGCGATCTGCTGGCCAATCGCCTGGTGGTGATCGTTCCCATCGATGCCTCGGTCGAAGTCAGTACACCGGACGATCTGCTCGCCGACGAGATTCGCCACGTGGCGCTGGCCGACCCCGAGGCGGCGCCCGCGGGTATGTACGCGCGGCAGGCGCTGGAGAAAATGCACTTATGGGAATCGCTCCAGAAGAAGATCGTCACCGGTGGCGATGTGCGGCAGGCGCTGACCTTTGTGGAAACCGGCGCGGCCGAGGCGGGGATCGTCTATGCCACCGACGCGGCCGCGTCGACTTCGGTTCGCGTGGCTTTTGAGATCGACCCCGACATGACCGAACCGATTCGTTATCCGCTGCTGCTGCTGCGAAGCGGCGAAGGACGACCGGCAGCCGAGGCGCTTTACGAGTATTTGCAGTCGCCGGAGGCGGAAGACGTGTTTCGCCAGCGGGGGTTTACGGGGGTAGCGATTAGCGATTAGGGGGTAGGGACTAGGGACTAGAGTGTAGGGTTTGCTTCGGAACTCCTTTCCCTTTGGGAGAGGGAGTGTTTTGTGGACCCAGGGGGTGCAACTCCTGGGCTTGGTTGACGTGTGATACCTGACGACTGATAACCGGCGACACGGAATGCTCCCACTCTCCTCGATCTTGCTCGAACCGGAAGAATGGTCGGCACTGTGGCTTAGTGCCCAGGTGGCGTCGTGCGCGGCGATGGCCGGGTTGCCGCTGGCCGTGGCCGTGGCCTATCTGCTGGCGCGAGGGCGCTTTGCCGGCAAGTGGCTCGTCGAGACGGTGGTCAATCTGCCCTTGGTGCTCCCGCCCGTGGTGACCGGGTATCTGCTGCTGGTTTGCTTCAGTCCGCGGGGGCCGATCGGTTCGGTGCTGGAGTCGTGGTTCGGCGTGCGGGTCGTTTTCACCACGGCGGCGGCCGTGTTGGCGGCCATGGTGGTCAGTTTTCCGCTGATGGTTCGGGCCATTCGATTGGCTTTCCAGGCGGTCGACCCGCGGTTGGAAGTGGCCGCTCGAAGCCTGGGTGCCGGCCGCTTGACGACCTTCTTCACCGTCACCCTGCCGCTGGCCCGACGCGGTATGATCGCCGGATGGATGCTGGCCTTTGCGCGAAGCCTGGGCGAGTTTGGGGCCACGATCATGGTGGCCAGCAACATCAGCGGACGCACCCGTACGATCCCCCTGGAGATCCACCGCTTGGCCAATACGCCGCCCGACGGGATCACCCGCTGCTGGCGATTGGTGCTGGTCTCGGTGGTCCTGGCTTGCGGGGCACTGGTGGTGAGCGAACTGCTGGAAAGGAGGCACTCGCGGCATGAGTCTGCTTAGCTTCCAATGCCGGCATCGCTATCCGGGCGGGTTCGAGTTGGACGTCGCCTTCGAGGTCGACCATCCGGTCACGTCGCTGTTCGGACCCTCGGGCAGCGGCAAGACGAGCGTGCTGGCGGCCATCGCCGGATTTCTGTATCCCACCTCCGGCGCCGTCCGCTTGGGTGACCAGACCCTGCTCGATACGGCCGCGGGGCTCCACCTGCCGCCCGAGCAACGTCGCGTGGGCGTGGTCTTCCAGGAGCATCTCCTCTTTCCCCACATGACCGTCGAGGCCAACCTTCGCTACGGCCAGAAGCATCGCCGCCAGCGCCGCTCGGTCTCCATGGATCGGGTGGTCGAGGTGCTCCAGGTCGGCGCGCTGCTCGGGCGCTACCCCGGCAAACTCTCCGGCGGCGAGCGTCAGCGGGTAGCGATCGGGCGGGCGCTGCTCAGCGGGCCCGAGCTGCTGCTAATGGACGAACCGCTGGCCTCGCTCGATCGGGCGCTGAAGACGCGCATCCTCACTTACCTCGAACGGGTCGTGACCGAGTGGGGGATTCCCACACTGTTCGTTACCCATTCCCAAGCCGAGGTCCGCCGGCTGGCCCATTGGGTGATCGTGTTGAAGCAAGGGCGCGTGGTGGCCGACGGTCGTCCCGACGAAGCGCTGAGCCGGCCGGAGCCGCTGGGGTGGAAAAACTCGATGGGTCCGGCCAATCTGTTGCGGCTGGACCCGGTCGAGTTTCATGAAGGCCACGCCCACGGCCGCATCGGCGACCAGTCGCTCTACGTACCGCTGGAGGAGACACCGGCCGGCGCGCCTCTTTTCGTACAGTTCACACCGATCGACGTGATCGTCTGCCGCCACGACGTGCATGGGGTGAGCGCCCGAAACCATCTCCTGGGCCGGGTCTGCCAGATCGTACCGGTGGAAAAGGCCGTCTTCGTGGCCATCGACGTCGGCCAAATTCTCTGGGCCGAGGTCACCCCCGAGGCCGTCACCGAGCTGGCGCTGGAGCCGGGCAGCGAGGTCACTTGTCTGCTCAAGGCGCACAGCTTGCACGTGGTCGAGTAAGTGTCGCATGAAACCAGCGGGTGCCTGGCGGTCGAGCGCAGCGAGCCCCCAGTTGGCGGCGCGCCGGCTTCCTTCGCGTCAGGAATAATGCCGTCCTTTCTCTTTCCCTTTTTCCCCACTGGGCTTGCCCCAGTGGCTTGCTGGTTTGGAAACTAACCGGTGCCATCGAGCCGCGCAATCTGATCTCCCCCGCCTCTCAGCCGCATCCGGCGGCTGAGAGGCGGGGGAGCGTCGCGGACGAGGCGAGATTGCCGCCCCCTGTAGTTGTCAAACCAATGAACCACCGGGGCAAGCCCGGCGGGGAAGGATGAGGATGGAAAAGATGGAAAAGGACAGCCATAATCATCTCCATCTCCAAAGCCGGCGCCTTCGGCTGGGCGCCGAACAATCGGGACATACCCCTCTGTAGAGTTAATTCCTTAGGAACTCGACTGAAATACTTGACACGCCTCCTTCTTGCGAGACACAATAGCTCCCAAACAGGATACTGTCGTCATTGGCTCCTCAAGCACCCATGCCCCATTTCTCCGGGAGGATGATCCATGTCGGTTCTATGCAGGCGAGTGAGTGTCTTCTCCGTCGTGTTCTTGTTCCTTGCCTTGACCGTGACGGTTTGCGGCCAGGGAACCTTGGAGGCGGCGCTGATCAGCCCGGTCGGCTCTCTTGCAGAGCACAACCGGGACAACAGCAACAGCCCCGGGGTCCGCGGGGCCAGCGGCAACACGATCGATGGCTCCGGTTTCACCGGGAACGTGGTCACCGTTGCCGAAGACCCCAACGATAGCCACAACACTCCGACAAACATCTGGTACGTCAAGCCATCGGAGCAAGCCGGCGCCAATCCTCCGGAGATCTTCTACTACGACCTCGGGTCCTCGTTGCCCCTGGAATCGGTCGTCCTCTGGAACCAGAACGGATCGGGCGGCACGGGCGGCGTGCGCGACCAGGCGGAAATCGGTCCCATTACGCAGGTCAGCGTGGCCACGACAACGGGGAGCCCGGGGAACTTCACCCTCGGCGACATGGGGGCGCTGGGGTGGACGCCAGGCATCACATCCCAAGCGGTTTCGACGACCGTCGGGGCCGGTCAAACGTTCGACTTCGGCTCGCCGGTCGACAGCCAGTACTTGCGACTAACGATCGACGCGGCCCAGCAAGGCAACAACGGCCAATACGCCTTCAACGAGTTCGCCGTTCTCGCCGACGTTCCGGCCCCTCCGGTGCAGGAGACAATTTTTGACGCGCCTCCGGGCGGGTGGTCGTACATGTACATCGCCAATCCGGGAGAGGACAATCCTGCCGTTGGTAACGCGTTGGACGGTACCTGGGATCACGACAACGGCTCCGACGAGTGGGACGGCTCCGCCATCGGTGCCGGACGTCCCGGAGGGGCCCAGGTCATCACCCCCGACCCGGATAGCTATCTGCGAATCCAGGACACGGGCGACCCGCGCGACCACGGCATGGGCGACCCGGGAAGCAACCGCAAGGTCGGCTTTACCAAAGACATCCGACCGCTGATACCGGACGGACACGATATTCTCGACGACGGCGTGACGATGACGTTTCGAGCCCGACTGGCCACCGACGGTCCGCTGGACGACGTTCACCCGGACGGCGGCGGCGCCACCGCTCCCTGGCCTGCCGGCGGTGACGGATATCTGATCCACGATGGCGGCAAAGGTCTGTTTGGCATCCACCAAGAAGAAGGCGACGACCAGACGATTTCCTTCTCCTTGGCCTTGGACTCCGACCACGGTTCCTTGAGCCAAGCGGGGCTGGTGATGAACAGCCTCAACGGAACCTCCCGTTCCGGCGACGTGGACACGGGAGAGGGCACGAATAACCAACTGGTGATCGCCGATCCCACGGCCTTCCACGAGTTTTGGGTCACCGTCAAGGGCGATACCTCCGGCGGCGGCACCCACCGAGTGGACGTTTACATGGACGGCGCCACCACCCCGGATACTTTCCACGTGACCTCCGGAACCGGCGAGGATGAGGGCCGCGACTACTTGGCCCTGTACCAGGGCGCCACCGGCCAAAGCGGTGCGGCGGACATCGATTTCTACGGCTTCCGGGTCGGCGCGTGGGCGCCCGGGGACACCGGGCTGGTGGCCTATTACAACTTCGACGGCAACACCAACGATCACTCGGGCCACGACCTGCACGGCACCGCACAGGGTGACGCCGCGTTTAACAGCGACGTCCCCACGCAAATCGGGGGCGGTCAGTCGATGAGCTTCGACGGGGACGGCGATTTTGTCGATTTGGGAAACCCGGGCGAACTTGACTTCGGCGTCGGTGACTGGACCGTCTCCGGCTGGGTTAAGACGACGCAGTCCGGCGGTAGTAACCGCGGAACGCTCTACAGCAACGGCGGTGACGGCGGCGGCGGCGTCCGCACCGTGCTTACGCAAAACGAACAGAGCGACGGCACCCTGTCGCTTACCGTTGACGACGACAGCGACAAAATCCAAGCGGAGACCGACAGCGACACCAACGATGGCCAGTGGCATCACATCGTGGGCATCCGTCAAGGTCGCGCGATTGCGGTCTACGTCGACGGCGAACTACAGGATTCGAACGACCTGCCCGGTGGTTACGATCTGTCGGAAACGTCACAGCAGCCGGCACACATCGGTGCCGCGCGCCAGCAGTCCGATAGCTCGCTAATCAAGGAGTTGGTCGGTCAGATCGACGACGTGGCGATTTGGCGCCTCACCCTGCCCCACTCTGTAATCCAGGGGCTGGCCGATGGCACCTACAACCCCCTGACCGCCCCCACCACCGCGCTACCGCCGGATGTCCTTCCGGCCGATGCGGAGCTTTCGGACTTCCTCAACATCGACATCGGTCCCAGCGGCCAGCGGGTCGAGCCTGGGTTCGTCGGCCTGCCAGGCGCGCCGGGCAACAACACCGGCGGTACAAACCTCCCGGCCGCAACGCTCATCGCAGCGACCGGTGACGCGATCACTTTCACCCTGGATAACGTCGATCAGAACGGCAGTTCGGTCGGCGGTATCGATTGGCGCGACCGCGGAGACTCCGACAACGACGGGGTATCTCTGGTGCTGGTCGGCGAAGACCACATCAAGAACAACAGCGGCGTGATCCGTGCTACCCTCGAGGGAATACCCGAGGGTGATTATCTGGTCGAAGCCTATTTTGTCGATGCCGAAAACTCCCAAAGCGAGGCGATCGAGATCTACTTGACCGATGCCGCGGGCACCAGCGTGCTTCAGGACGTACTGGGCGACGCGTCATTCCCCGGTGGCAATCCGGGCGGCAGCGGCGAGGACGCCCTGACCACCAACCTGATGGACGCCCACAGCGCCGCCTTCTTGATGACCTCCGATGGCTCCAATCCGATACAGATCGTCTTCAACGGCAGCCTGGCATCGGACGATGAAATGCCGCTTAGCGGCTTGGCGATCCACAGCGTTACAGCCGCGGTCCCCGAGCCGTCGACGCTGATCCTGGCGATCCTGGGGCTGGCGGGACTGGCGGTTTTCCGCCGCCGGCGGAGGGCTCTGTTGTAAGGATCTCTCAAGTGCGGTAGGATAACGGTTGCTCTTGCACGGTTTCGTCTCGGCCCGTTCGGGTTCTCGCTCGTGGTACACCGAACCGAGCGAGGTCTTCAAAGGAGGGAGAACGTATGCGCCGGCACCATCGGGGCGGTTTCACGCTCGTCGAACTTCTGGTCGTGATCGCGATCATCGGGATCCTCATCGGGTTGCTGCT
>JABMRP010000668.1 GCA_013202535.1 Planctomycetota bacterium | reverse complement strand
TTCTGCTTCCTCGCCATGCCCTGTGAGCCGAGCATGTCGCCGTGGTCGGAGGTGAAGTCGAGGATCGTGTCGTCGGTCAATCCACACTCCGCCAGCGTTTGGACGATCCGGCCGGTACACTCGTCCAATGCCGAAGCGTGGGCGTAGTAGCCGGCCAAGTCGCGCCGCGCGGCCGCTTGGGCCGCCTGGGGAACGTTCCCACGCAACGCGATTTCCTTGGGATCGTACATCGCGCGGAATCGCTCGGGTGCCGTTTGATACGGGTTGTGCGGCGGGCCCAGGGAAAGGATCAGCGCGAAGGGCTCCTGTTGATGCCCGCGAATGTACTGCTCGGCTTCGGCCGTTTGGGCGATTGCGTCGTAGCCTTCCCAATACCGCTTGACGTTTTCGTCGCCGTGGTAGTGCGAGTGGTTGTAGTTGTGCGTACACTCGGCCGTCCGCCAGAACCCGAATCCCTGGCGCCGCTCTTGGGGAATGAAGCTCGACCGGCCGTGTCCGTCGAGATGCCACTTGCCGATGTAGCCCGTCTGGTATCCGCCGGAGCCGAAAGCCTGGGCCAGCGAGACGGCGTCGTTGCTCAGACATACGTCGTTGAGAAACACACCGTGGCTCAGCGGATACTGGCCGGTCATCAGGCTCCCCCGATAGGGAGAACAGACCGGGCAGCCGGACACGGCGTTGGTGAAGTCGACGCTCTGCCCGGCGAGCCGGTCGAGATGGGGCGTTTTGACGTTGGCATCGCCGGCGTAACCGGTCGCCTGGGCTCGCCATTGGTCGGTCAGGATGAAGACAACGTTCGGACGTCGCGCGGCGGAATTGCGGTCGTTGGCGGCTGAGACGGTGCCGGGCACCCATGCCGAAGCGGCAGCGCCGAGGGCGGCCGTTTGCAGAAACTGTCGGCGACCAATGATCGACGGATTGGTCATGGGGGGATCTCTCGATGGGGATGATGGCTACGATACGCGCTGTCGGACTAACCGCCCCAATGATTAAACCATGCTCGCTGCGAGAAGGGAAGCTTTTCCTTCTGCGAGCCGGGTTCGGCGGCCACGCCCAGGGGGAGGAGAATGCGCACCGCCCGACCGGTGGGTACGCCAAGAAGTTGGCCGATTTGCTCGGCCACGTTCGCGCGCCGCAAGACGCCGTCGAGCCAGACCGTGGCGTATCCCAGGGCCACCACGGCCAAAAGCATGTTCTCGACCGAGGCGGCACAGTCCTCCACGGCAAACGAGAGATCCTCGTAAACGGGCCGTGGATCGGCCAGACAGGCGATCATCGCCCGGGCCGTATTGCAAGGCGGCCGATCAACGATTTGGGCGATTTGGCCAAGGATCTCGGGATCGTCGACGATCACAAACGAAGCGATCTGCTCGTTGCAGGCCGTGGGGGCTTGAATGCCCGCCTGAACGATCTTGGTCAGATCCTCCCGCGGCACGGGCGCGTCGGTAAAATCGCCCCGGTAGCTGTATCGTCGGGCAAAGGCCTCGAAGACATCCATGATGAATCGCTCCGGCTGGTCTACTTCTCGGCCGCGGGGCGGCAGTAGGAGAGCGTCAGCAGGACGTAGCCGCTGACCAGACTGGGATCGCCTTCCAGCCAGCGGTCGTTCTTGCTGTTGGTCCAGGAACCGTCGGGACGCTGCCGGGAAACCAGCTCGGCCCGCAACTCAGACCGCCAATCGTGCTTCACGCCGTCGGCGTCTTCGATCTCGTCGACGCCCATCGCATCGAGCGCTTTGGCGAACATGTGATAGTAGTAGTACAAGCCGGCGTCGCCCATCCCCGGGTTGCTCTTGAGGTCATAATGTTTACTGGCCCACGCGAAGGCGGCTTTCACGCGGGGATCGTCGGGCCCCACGCCGGCGTAGATCATGCTCTTGAGGCCCGCGTAGGTCATCGATCCGTAGCCTCGCAAGCCGCCGTTGGCCGTCTCGCCGGCCGGGCTGGATCCCCCGGCTGCCGGTGTGTAGTAGATGCTGCCGTCGGGGTTCTTCCCGGCGAACTTGGTGGTGTTGTGCTCCGTTTCCAGGTTTTGGCATCGCGAGACGAAGATCAGCGCCTTTTGCATCGCCTCGTCGTCCGGGCCGTTGCCGGCCGCCTTGAGGGCTTCGATGAGGAAGCTCGTATTGGAGGCGTCGGGCCGTTCGTGCGTTCCATAGCCGGCTCCGCCGTAGTATTCACTCGACTTGTTGTGACCTTCGTCCTCATCCCATTGCAGGCCTTTGAGAAACAACTCGGCCTTCTTGATGGTTGCGTCGTAACGCCCGTCGCGGTTGGCCTCGACGAAGCAAAGCAGGGCGAGGCACGTTTCGTAGTTTCGCAGCGCGCTCTCGGGCGCCCCGGCACCGCCGTCGTCCTGCATGTTCTTCTCCAGATATCGCAGGCTCTTGGCAACCAGCGGATCGTTCGGCGTTCGGCCGTTGCGTAACAGCCCCGTGGTCACCACCGAGGTGACTCCGCTACCGGTGAACCCGGAATAGGAACCGTCGTCGGACTGTCCTTGGGTGCGGAGAAACTGGACGGCCTTTTCGACCGCCCGTTGATAGGCCGCCGAATCGTCCGGCGACTTGGGCCCTTCGGCCGAGACCGGAAATGCGGCAATCGCCACCGCGACGCCACATAGAAACGAGACGGCGACGGAAAGTCGACTAAATCGAGCAGCAATCATGGATCACGTTCTCCGGTCAGGCGAAGGGGGGTAGATGCCGAAGCGATTGCCGGCACCCCCCATTGCGTGGGGTTATTGAGCGAAACGCGGTTCTTTCGAGGTCGGCCACACCGGGAAGTATTCGTCGAAGCCGCCCGCGAGTATTCCGCCCAACCCTATTGTAGCTTCATCAAGGGGC
>JABMRP010000667.1 GCA_013202535.1 Planctomycetota bacterium | reverse complement strand
GAGCAAGCGAGCGAATCCCCGGGCCGACGCTTCATCGTCCGACTGCACGACCAGCCGCAGCGACAGATTCGGCGGGCCCTCCAGGCCGACTGCCGCCCAGCGCATTCCGTGCGTCACGGCGGTCGAAGCACCGCCGCCAAGTTCCTCCGGCAAGCGAGGCATCATCTCTTCGATCACGCGGGCCGTGTGCTGCGGTGGCAACAGCAACACCTGCGCCGTTGTATCGCCGGCCGCTTTGAAGGCCGCGATCAACTCGGGCCGCGCGTCGGGCGGTCCTTTCTTGATCCGCTCCAGGGCCCTGCGGCCGCCGGCAAACATGACCGGGCCGATACGCTGGACGACTTCAAAAGGCGCCTGGCTAAGCAGTGCGGCAAGCGCCGCGCCCTCGTTTCCTTCCGACAACGGGAAGATCAAGAACGGAGGATCCGTATCGGCAAAGTTGAGATCCGCCAGGCTGACCACCGTGTAAACTTCCCGGGCTCCAGTGGCCGTCAGCGCGGCGAGCATGGCGCTGGCGCCCATCCCGGCCATCCGTGCTTCCTTGCCCAACTCGGGAAACCAGGCCAACGTTTGCTTCACGGCCGCGCCGATCTGGATCCGAGTGAGATCGACCCGGGCGACGACGATCGCCTGCTCATCGACAAAAGGAGCAATCACCGCGGCACAAGCGGCCGGGTCGAACGGTTCGGCTGCAACGAGTCGGCCGGTCGTGGCCGCCAGCAAGAAGAAAACGGTCGACGGAATAGTCTTTCGCATGGTTCGTCTCCGAACGCGTGATTCATCGGGCCAATCGGATCTCGTATCGCAGGTGATACCTTTCGGCATCCAGGCCTTCCGGGGCGACGGCCTCCAATCGGGCCGTGTCGCCCTGGAGTCGGTAGTAAAACGGCTGCCCGGTCATCGGATCGTCCGGCACGGGCACGACGGTCACGTCGCCGAGGTTCTCCGGCAACTGTCCCTCGTTCTCCGCGGCATGCATTCGTAGTGCCTCCAGCACGCGCAGCAGCGCAATGGTGCGCGCGGTGCGTGCTTCGGCCGTGCGACAAGCCGAGACGGCCGGCAGCATCATACTGGCCAGCGGAAAGACCTCGCGGCGTCGGCTTCGTCGCAGGTTGTCCTCGGCCCGCTGCATCCCCTCCCGCGCGTCGGCGTACGGTACGTGGAACCACTTATACGTTCCGTCGCGCAACTCCTCGTAGGTTCGCATGGTATGAAGGGCAACCAACCGCGGAACCGGCATGGCGTCGACCTCCTCGGCCGTGCGGCCTTCGGTAAGCAGCGCCTGCCGGGCGACCGGATAGGCTTTGACGGCCAGCAACGCCATGGCCAGACGCCCGTGCCAGGGCTGCATCCTGTTGCTCCCGTTATACGCGCCCCACTGCGCCATTTGCGCCGAAAGCCGATCGAGAAACACCTGCCAGTACTCCGCGCTATGTGTGTCGTCGTCGAGTTCGGCCAACTCGGGAAACGACAGGTGGAACATGTGCATCTCCGTTTCCACGCCCTTCCGCAGATCGATCAACGGGCGGGGTAGCGCCGTCAACGCCCAATACAGATTGGGAGCCCCGGGCTGTTGGATCAGCGTCTGCAACTCCTCGGCCATGATGCCACCGATGGCCATGCCCACCAGGGCATTGACCAACGTCGGGCCCTCGGCTACGTGGCGGCCCAGCGCGAAGCCGGTTTGCAGGGTCTCGATCGCCTCGTCGAACTGCCCCCGGGCGATCTGCAACTTGGCCTGCACACTCAGCAGACGGGCGAAACGCCGCGCATATTGCACTTCCGGTAACAGCAGACGGATGAAATCCTTCTCGCGGATCGGCAATTGCCAGTCGCACTGTTCGCACCGACCGGCCAAGGCCAGATCCTCGATCACGCCGCGAAACGGCAACAAGGCCTTTTCTACGTCGGCCTGGGGAAGCTCGTCGATGGGCGTGTCCAAGTACTTCTCGACCTCGTCCGCTTGCTTCGCGCGATCTCCTTCCGCCATGCGTAGGGCGATCTTGTTGTACATCACGGCCGCGTTGCCGGGGCGGCGATTCAGCAACTTCGGCAGAAGCTGGTATTGCAGCGCCCTTCTCGGTTCGGCCGCCGGGTGAAGCACCCACGGGACCACCGGCGCCGCGTCTTCATCGGACTGCCTGCTCGTTTTCGAGCCGGTGGCGTCGGTGCTTTGGATCACCTGGCCCACGGCACAGTGTCCTCCAAAGTGTCCACCACAGACGGCAATCGCGGCGGCCGGCAAGATCGGCAGCAGTCGCAAGAAACGCGCGTTCATGAATCGGCTCCCATCGGCAAGAGGATGTTTTTCTCGGATCGATCATTCGGACGCTGGCCGAGCAAATCGTCGAGCAAGTCGCGGTAGGCCACCGGCTCGGGTTCCCGTCGGATTGGGGAAGGGGACACTGTCCTTTGGGTCGGACCGGCGAACCGGCCGGCCAGCACCTCTTCGAGCAAGCGGTCGCGGTTTTGCGCCGCGGCGCTTCGGTGTCCCGCCCAGTTCCACAAGGAGCCGCTCGGCGAATCCGCAACCCTCGGGTTTTCGCGCGGCGCCTCGATCGCCCGATGTTCCGGCGCCGGCCGCATACCATCGGCCACCGCTTCCGAAGGCTCCGG
>JABMRP010000071.1 GCA_013202535.1 Planctomycetota bacterium | reverse complement strand
CTTCCGGTTGGAACTCGGGGACCAGCCGGGGATTCCGCATCAGGCGGCCTTTGCCCAGTTCGTGATTACCGGCAACGCCCGCGGCAACGCATTGCGGCTGGACGTCGATCCCGGCAGGGGACGCAACGGCTCGTATCGCGAGTACTTTCACTCCTGGTCGTACGACGGCAAGCATTGGCATCCGATCCGCTGGCAAGGCAACGGATTCACCTTTCCCGAGTTTACCGAGGACGTCGTCTATTTCGGCAATCAGGTGCCGATGTCTTACGAGAACCTCGTCGAGTTGATCGAGCAGTGGAAGAAGAGTCCGTGGGTGACCGTGAAGATCGTAGGGAAGTCGTTCGAGGGCCGCAATTTGTATCGCCTCGAGGTGACCGATCCCGAAAGCCCTCACCCGAGAGAAGACCGCTGGGTCCACTACGCTGCCAACCAGCACGGCGGCGAGGGCAACGCGCAATGGCGAATCGCGGGCATGATCGACTGGGCGCTAAGCGCCGAGGCGGCCGACTTCCGCAGCCGGAGCATCTGCCATTTCGTGCCGATGATGAGCCCCGATTCGCCCAGCCACGGTTGGATGCGGGCCAACGCCGAGGGGACCGACATGAACCGCAGCTACCTCTCGACCGGGTCCGACTCGAAAGCCCAGACCACCGAACCGTATTGGTGGCAGAAGGATTTTGAGAAGATTATGGCTTCGACGAGCCCGGTGACCGATATTTGGTCCTGCCACACTTGGGGCGGCATGGTCGATATTCTCTATAACGAAGGACCCGAGATCGGCAAGACGATCGGGCCCGTGTCGCAATTCGGAAAGTTGCTTGATCGCCTCGACGCCGACGATCTGGTCAACCCCATTCGGGGCAAAGAAGGGGGCGCTCGCACGAAGTGGAGCACGGGCCCGCACGATCAGTTCGGCATCACCGCCTTTCTCTGCGAAGGATCTGGGGGTATCGACACCAAGTCGAATAACAAGCAATCCGGAGCGGTCATCCTTCGGGCGCTGTCGCAGTATTACAAGGGTACGCGCAAGTGAGCAGGCCGCTGGGGTGCCACTGGCGCCCGCGCCAGTGCATCTTCGGCTCGAAGCTTGCATCTTACACCGCCAGAACGCGCGCTGGGCACAGGTCTCCCGACCTCGCCCAACGGTACGACCGCAGGTTTCCCCCGCAGCCGGGAAACCCGCGCACAACACCGTGGCGCCGTTGGTTCGTTATCGTCTGCGTCGCCGGACGAACAGGCCCAGGCCCAACAGCGCCAGCGCCGCCAAGACGAAGGTGCTCGGCTCGGGAACGGCAGCCGACGACGCGCCCACGGCTTCGGCGTATGTGGTCGCCATGCGGAACTCGTCGAACATTCCCCTGTTTGTGGATGCATCGCCCACTCCCCAGCGAAGGATGAGGCGGTCGAATGTTTGATTCGACGAGCCGCTGAAGTCGGGTGCATTGAGCAGCGGGTCCGGCTCGCCCTGCGAAAGATCCCAATTCATCCAGACGTTGACGTCGTCATTGCCCGCCTTGTAGTCGACCTTGGTCAGGAAGAAGGTATGGGGATCCGTGGTCGACACGAGGTTCGTGTGCCGCGTGGTACCGCCGACGCTCCAAAAGTCCGTCTGCTCCGACCTCTGCACAGTCGTTCTGGCGGTACTGGCACTGGCATCGTATGTGCCGAAGGCCAGCCAGGGCCATCTTCCATCGGCGGTTGTTGTGTCCTTGCGTGCCAGGAACGACATCCACACGGTGGTATCGTCGGCGCCGATTTTTCCGCCACTGACCACTCCGGCCAGGTCGGCGGGGCTTCCCGCTCCGACGTCAAAGAGACGTTCATGCGTTTGATTTGAAGTGCTGCCCGGGTCGCGAAAGAAACGGTTCCCCGTGGCCGGCAGGCCCGGATAGGTCCAGCCCGGCGTGCCGATGGCGTTCGTATTGCCGGACCACGCGCCGGCAAAGCCGATACCCCCGTCGAGAGCCGCGGGGTTGACTGGGTAGTCGAAGGTCTCCTCGGCAATCACAGCCGCCACGGCCGCCGGGGTCATTGCCGCGACGAGTCCCATGGTTAGCAGGATCACGGTCGTTGTCGATCGAAGAGTCATGGCTTTCGCCTCCTATGAAAAAGAATGGTTGTTGAAGCTTCGCGAGGTTGTTCTTGAATTTCGAGTTTTTATCGTCGGCGCCGCCGGACGAACAGGGCCAGCCCGAACAGCCCGAGGGCGGCCAGCACGAAGGTGCTCGGCTCGGGAACGTCGGAACTCTCGAAGAATTGCACTTCGGCCATGCCGGTGCGGGCGTTGTTGTGAACGGAAGTGTCCCCCATCGGCCAGCCACCTCCGCCGGGGTTGCCGATGGGATCAACGTCGACCCAGTTCGTCGTAATCACAAACTGCACCTGGGCCACGTCGGCGGTCGCACCGAATCCGCTCACGTCGATGTCGAAGCCGGGATCAGGCGTGTTCCCGCCCGGCCCTATGGGAAAAACGAAGTCGCCAAGGCTTGTCAAGGGACCGTTGAAGGTGTCGGCCACGAGTATCTCGACGTTCTGCGCGGCCTTGATGTTCGCGCTGCCGCCAAGCCACTGCCAGACGTGGATATTGCCCAAATCGTAATTGCCATTGAGGTTGAAGTTGACGAACTGGATGGGCTTGTTAGCGGTCGTATCCCACATATCGTGATTCTGGTCCGTGCTGTGCAGCCCG
>JABMRP010000666.1 GCA_013202535.1 Planctomycetota bacterium | reverse complement strand
TCATTATTCCGGCCTACAACGAGGCGCATCGGCTGCCGCCCTACTTGGAGTTGATCCGCCCGTATGCCGATGCGCGTTACGGCGACGGTTATGAAGTGATCGTCGTCGACGACGGAAGCAGCGACGGACTGGCCGACGTTTTGGCGCCGATCGCCGCCGGCTGGCCGCAACTGGCGGTGACGCGGCATCCGGTCAACCGGGGTAAAGGGGCCGCCGTGCGCACCGGTATGTTGGCGGCCGCCGGCGAGACGCTGCTGTTTGCCGACGCCGACGGAGCCACGCCCATCGACCAGGAGGCCGGGCTGTACGAAGCGATCGCCGAAGGCGCCGACGTGGCGATCGGCTCGCGTTTGGTCGACGGCAACGGCGTTAGCCGGCGCCGAAGCTGGCATCGCGGACTGGCCGGCCGGTTGTTTGCGGCGACGGCCCGATGGTTGCTGGGGATCTCCGTACGCGACACGCAATGCGGCTTCAAGATGTTTCGCCGCGAGCCGGGCCGGGAATTGTTTTCCCGCAGCGAAGAGTCGGGCTACCTCTTCGATCTGGAGCTACTCGTCCTGGCCGAGCGGCAGGGTTACCGCATCGCCGAAGTCCCCGTCAACTGGTCCGACGTCCCCGGCGGCCACCTGAGCATGGCTCGGCAGTTGCCGAAGATCCTCATCGGCCTGTGGCGTCTGCGGCGAAGGCTTCGCGGAGGCCGTTGACAGTTGGCAATGGTATCTGGAAGCTCGCGAACCTACGGCAGTTCGGATTCCGCCGCGAAGAGTTTGTATGTTCCCGGGATGTTCTTTATGTCGTCGATCTGCCCAGCCTGAGTCAGGCGAATGGCGGATTTCACGCGTGTTTCGGTCGACTGTGATAGCAGTATTTGCCTAGCCTCCGCCCGCGACTCAAGGCGGGACGCGAAGTTGACATGCGGGCCGAGAGCGGTAAACTGATCTCGAAAGTCAGTTCCCATGTTTCCAACCAACGCATCGCCGGTGTGGATGCCGCAGCCAAGGCCGATCTCGATGCTTTGGGGCGTGTATTTCCTCCATTTTGGCATCCAGTGCTCGATAAGTTGGGTAAACGTATCGCGGAGTTCCAACGCGGCACGAACGGCGCTGATTGCGTCGGCCTTTCCTTCGTCGTCCCGGTGGTTGAGGACGCCAAAAAGGGCCATGACGCCGTCGCCGATGAACTTGTCGAGCACACCGTTGTGTTTGAAAACGGTCCTTGCCGCTAACTCGCAATACTCTCGCAGGAAATCCGCGATAAGCGTCGGGTGGGCCTTCAAGATCTCGCAGAGGAGTGAGAACCCTCTGATATCCCAGTACGTTACGGTAACGGTTCGTTGCCCCAAGTCCAAGAGCGACGGGTCTCTTTCGATCACGTCGAACAGTTTGGGATCGAAATAACGACGCAGGTAATTGATGCGGCTGGACCACTCTCTATACCGCAGGGCCGCCCTCGTCTTGACGTTAATCTCGCGAATAGCGGCTGCGCCGCGGATGTTCTTTTCCACGACGTCGAATGCTCCGTATTCAAACGCCGCGTATCGATCCAGACTTTTCTCCTTGGCCGTGAAGAGAATCGTCATCACCAGCGGATCGGCCTTTCGTGCCTCCTCCAGCATGGTCATGCCGCTCCGCTCGGAGCGCATGACCAGATCGGTCAAGACCACGTCGACCGGCTCTCGTTTCTCCAATTGTTTGCGGAGTACGTTCAGGCCCGCGGTCTCGCTTTGCGCCAGGAGAATCTGCCAGCCTGGGTTTTCGTCGCCCAACGCTCGCCTCATGGCATGGCGGATCTCTTTCTCGTCGTCCACAATCAGAATTCGAGCCATGGGTTCCAGCCTTTACGTGAGCATCTTTCGTTGCCGAGGCGATCGTTTCGGATCGCCCGTTTCTTCCTCGGGAAGCGGCAGGTAGATCTCGAAGTCGGCGCCTTGGCCGGGGATGCCGACTTCCTGGATGGCGCCACCGTGCCCTTCGATGATACGTCTCACCAGTGCCAGTCCGAGTCCGGTACCCTGGTCGTATTTCGTGATGAACGCCTCGAAAATACTGAGCTTGTCGTCGAACTGGACGCCCGGGCCGTTGTCGGCGAAATGGACCAGGGCATAGTTTCGGTCCAAATCAACGAGGCTCGCCAGCGACGATTTCTCGGGGACCATCGCCTTGACATGGATCTGCTTATCGGCCCCTTCACACCAGTGAAGAGAGTTGGCGGTCAGTTCGTCGAAGACTTCGGTTAGACGGGTGACATCGCCGACGACACGAAGATCTTCCGGGCACTCGACGGTACAGTCGACTTCTTGATTGCGGATCGACGTGCAAATGCCCTCTAGCACTGGCCGCAGAGGCATTACCTCTGGATGAATGTCTTGGGCCTTGGTAAGCGACTTGAACTGGTCGATTATGTTCTTCGCCTTTTCGACCGCTCCTCGAATGTTGCCGATGACATCGACCGCTTCGTCCGTCCGCTTCTCGGTTATCCGCTTCTTCAGTGGGTCGAGATCCGTCTCGATGGCGAAGATAGGATTACCGATCTTGTGTGCCGCGGCGAACGAAATGTCTTTCCATACGGCGTCTCGCTCGGCACGAATTCGTCTGTTCTTCTCCTCCTCCAAATCGGCGATGGTCGCAGCCAGTCGGTCGGAAAGGACGACGTTTTCTTGGTATAGTTCTTCGTAGCCTTTCCGGTGCTTCGACAGTGAGCGAGCCTCCTCGGAGAAGTACTTGTACCCGATCTGAGGAAACTGCTGTACGAGCGTCGTAAGGTACTCTCGATCCCAGAAACGGACACGCAAAGGAAACCGATGAGGAGATTTCCGTCTTCGGCCGTAGAATCGCTTTCGAGCCCACTCTAGCTCTTTTGCATGACGGTCATCCTGATTCACGATGAAAAGCAAGGTGGGAGGATTCTCGGCCGAATCCGGTCCGACTCGTTCAACGTATTGCCTGTCACGGAAATCGCGGTGAAAGAAGAATGAATCTGGCTTGCTTGATGCCAAGTCAAGGAGCGCCTTGATCGATTGGTCGGGATGAATCGACACTAACCAGAGATCTCGATACTCGAATCCATCGGGATCCTTCCGCGGCAATTCAGCGATAAGGTCATACTCTTCCGATCCTTTGTGCCAGTCGATATCCCTGAATCCCATCTGGGAAAGCAATTCTCGATACAGATTCTCCGCATCTGCCGGCTCCAGCCGATCCCAATCGATAAAGAAGGGTGTTGAAACATGTGAGCCGAACACATGTTGTGATCTCTGGGGGAACTCACGGAATTCCCTAAGATACGCCGAAAGACTCGTGCCCAGCGCTTCGCGGCCGGGGGCCGTGGGAGCATAGACTTGAATCTGTGTTGTTCGAATGTCCAGCGGGATGGCGCCCATCGCGTCCTCTCGCAGCAAAGCAAACATCGGTTTGGCCATTGCATGGGCGATGCCAACAGCATAGAGAACGGCTGCATCCCCGTGTGACAATTCGGCGATGACACAGTCCGCTCGCGCTATCTCGGCCAGCACTCGGTCGGTGACATTGGTGCCGATGTCAGAGGGCCTCTCATCCAATAATGTCGCCTCAAATCCGGCATTGACCACACTCTCCGCGAGCTTTGCTCGAAGAGAGCGGAAGTCCGGGTAATCGGGAATGGCGAGGGAGCATACCGGCTTGGTAGGGCTTCTTTCCGGCATCGAACCGCCTCACTTGGGAATGCTTGGTAGCCACCGAACCGCCAAGCGCGCCCAATTGACGACGCAGGGTCGGCGGATACCTGGGATTGTAGCACGATCCCCTAATGTGCCGATAGACCAGCGGCGGAGGGCTCGAACCGGCAATTCCAGTAGGACGCTTTCTATCGGTTAACGAGAGAAAGGAAAACTAGCCACACATCGACGCGCCCCCCCGTGCGGTGGGAAGAGGGTGATTCTGTGCCTTACGCCGCGACAACATCGCGCCCCCCTACTCTTCCGGCGCATCGACCAAATACCGGTCGCGGAGGGTGACCTGCAGGAATAGCAGCATCAACGTTTCGCGACGCAACCGCCAGTCGGGGTCGCCCTCCTTGGGCCGGTCGGCGGCGTATTGGAATTGGTAGCCGGGCGGGGGATCTTGGAAGAGGTACTTGTCCAACCCTGGCTCGATGGCCGGTTGCGTTACGATCAGCGGCGCCGGCAGCGACTCTCGCGTCGGCGGCTCTTGTGGAATTCGGTCGAGCCATTGGACCCGGGTAAAGTCGTGTAGATACCAGGGCAGCGGCCAGTAGTCGTGCTCGGGGCAAATCACCTGGATGTGCGTCGCCTTGCCGTCGGGAAAGGCGGTGGCGATGGTCCGCAGTCGGTTTGCCAGTCGCAGGGCATCGTCGCCCGTGTCGGGGCGAAGTCGCGCAGGGGTTCGACCTTTCCAAATGCGGGCATTTTGCTTCTTCCAATAGTCCGACCAGAGTTCGTCTTGGACCACCATCGATAGCGGAACGTACTTGCGAAGTTCCCACCGCTTCCGCGCGCCCTCGGGGACGACGGGCAGGTAGGCGGTGCGTTCACCAGCAGGTGCGTTGCCGCGGAGCAGCGATTTCGGTACCGGAGCCTTTAACCCCGGCCCGAAGATCACCAGCGGCGCGGCGGGTAACTCGGGCGGCGCTCGGAAGAACCCGACTTGCGTGAAATGCCGAAAATACCACGGCAACGGCCAGAAGTCGTCGTCGGGGCAAATCACCTGGATATACATGCCGTTGCCCCGCGGATGAGAGGCGGCAAGCTGTTCGACGTCGGCGACCAAATGCAGCACGTCGCTGCTGGTGGGCGTGTGCAGGTAGGGGTTGTTGCGATCCTCGTGGGCGACGAAACTGGCCCCGTAGCCTTGCCATGCCAGATGGTACGTGGCGGCTGCCAGCAAGCCGATCATGAGGGCCTTGGCCAGATGTCCCGGCATCAGGCGAACCACGACCGTCGCACCGACGCCCGCCAGAAGAATCATTCCATGCAGAAAACCCAACGCGCACCAGGGCGTCTTATAGGTCAGCGCGGAGTAGACCACGGTCATCGCGACCGTATAGACGCTCAAGAAGCGTACCAGCGAGCGGCTCTCCGGACGAATCCCCCGGCCGATCATTCCGGCGATCAGTCCCACGACCGCCAGCACGCCGATGAGCGACTCGGTCCAGATGAGCCCATCGCTGCCGGGCCACCAGAAGAGACGCCGCAGATAATCGTCCCACGGTTGGGCATGACGGCCGGCACTTCCCTCGCCGGCGGCACGGTCGAAATAGTGCGAAAACGTGTTGTACGAATCGGCGATGCCGTCGGGGTGGCTGCAAAACGAGGAGAAGAACAGGGCCGAAACGCCGACCGCCACCAATAGGGCGACCAGACATCCGACGGCCATCCAGCGAATGTTGACGTTGCCCAGCGACGCGACCGCCGGTGACGTTGGAAATCGCCTGGCGGAGAGTGTGGCCCAGCCGATCTCGACCGCCAGGGCCAGCATCATGGCGGCGATCGGGATAATGCACGTTTCCTTGGTCGCGTGCATCATCGCCAGGCACATGCCGAGCATGGCCCAGGGGAGAAAAGGAGGGAGAAAAGGGGTCAGAACTCTTTTTCCGGCGGACAGATGCCGTTGGGATCCCTTTTGCGCACGCCGCAAGGCCACGATCGCGCCGAAGGTGAAGGTGACCAGGAGCATTTCGTGGATGTAGTAACGGCTGTAGAAGACCATGGCCGGCGAGACGGCCGTCAGCCCCGCGGCACAGAGGGCGGCTCCGCGACCTAACTCATCGCGCAGCAGCCAGACCATCGCCACCAGGGCGATTCCGAAGAGCGCCGGCAGCAGGCGAACGTGAACTTCGGTCAGATCGGCCAGCGTGTCGGCCGACACGAGGCGAGCAATGGGCAGCGTGAAGTAGTTGAGTGTCGGGCCGTGGTACTCGAAGGGATCGTATTCATATCGCCCGTCTTCCAGCAGCAGGCGAAACTTCAGCGCCTGCCCCGCCTCGTCGCAGTGCATGGGCCGGTTGTCCAAGGAAGCCAGTCGCAGCATGGACGCAACGGCTACGATGCCAAGCAGCGCGGCGAGTGCAAAGAGAGTCGCCCAAAGGCTCCGCTTTCCTTTTGGGAGAGGGTCCGGGGGTGGCGGGCTCGCGGGATTTGGCTCCATGCGACGACTCCCTAAGGCGGATCACCCCTAGGTGCGAACCGCAACTCGAAGCGAAGGGAAAAATTGCAAATTGGCCATTGGTTATTGCAAATTGCAAATCGGAAAAG
>JABMRP010000665.1 GCA_013202535.1 Planctomycetota bacterium | reverse complement strand
GTAGTTTCCAAACCAGCAAGCCACCGGCACAAGGCCGGCGGGGAAGAAGCCGAAGTGGCGCTGTCCAACTAGCGAAGGACAAGAACAACTTCGCGGCGAAGAACGATCTCGCCGTCTTGTTCGCCCTCCAAGGAAAACACCTCGACGAAGCGCAGAAGTTCATCGACGAAGCCCTCGCCACCGTCGGCCCGAGTGCGACGCTGTTGGACACCCGGGCCACGGTCTACCTGGCACGAGGCCTGGCGCAAAAGGCACTTGAGGATCTCAACCTCGTGGTGGCCGACCAACCCCAAAAAGCCAATCGGTACTTTCACCGCGCGCAGGCGCTGGCCGCGCTGGGCATGAGAAAAGAAGCCGCCGAGGCGCTTGTCGATGCCAAGAACCAGCGAGGGGGGCTCGATCCGCGGCGGCACCTGCACCCGCTGGAACGACCCGCCCTCAAGAAGCTCGAAAAGAGCCTCCAGTGAGGTGCCCACGGGCATGGAAGGCCCCGAAGTCCGGCGGCTTCGGCGACCGCTTGGCGGAAGCGGATCTCGCGTTCTTCGTCCTTCGCGCTCCAGGTCACTTGCCGCATGTTGTGGCTCGGGGGTACACTATCGGCATACGCATGGGGGTAGAATAACGCAACGTGATCGAGGAAGAGACCGTCATGGCCCGCCGCGTCCGGGATCGAGCAACCCAACCCCGCCGGTCTGGTTTTGCCGTCTGGCGGGGACGACCTGAGCCCAACGGAATCCGTTAATCTGGGATAGATGCATGGCGTGGGCGCAAAGAAAAGTCGGGGGATAGCGTTTTGGGAGGTTTCGGTTGTTGCTAGAATTAACGCGGGCTGGCGAGTGATTGTTGCATGGGAGTGCGAAACGTGCGACTTGAAGTCACTCAAGGAACGACTTTGCTTTGACTTGGAAAAAAGCTGAATGAGAACTACAGTGGAACTGTTCGCCGGAATCGGCGGATTCCAGCTAGCTGCAGATAGGCTCGGCATCAAGACGGTATGGGCAAATGACATTTGTCCAAAGGCGTGCAAAGTCTACCGCAGCCGGTTCGGTAACGGGGAATTGAGTGAAGGTGACATCGGCGAGAAACTCGGCGATATTCCACCGCATGATTTGCTTACAGCTGGGTTTCCTTGCCAGCCGTTTAGTAGTGCGGGCAAGAAACGAGGGATCAAAGACCCAAGGGGAACGCTTTTCAGCTACGTGGTCGATGTGCTGCGACAACACAGGCCAAAGTGTTTCCTTCTGGAAAACGTCAAACGATTGTTGACCATGGAGCGTGGCGTTCACTTCGCCACGATACTCGCTGCGTTGGCCGAGCTTGACTACCTGATCGAATGGAGATTGGTAAACGCGCTACACTTCGGCCTTGCTCAGAATCGAAAACGCGTACTCATTACCGGGGTAAGGGTGGACCTGCTCAAGCCGGAGAACGGCCATCGCGTGCTTCCAGTTCGACTTGTTACCCCGGAAGACCTTTCCTGCCTATCGCGAACTCAGTTGGGTTGGATAGATTCACCGCACGAATGGAAAGACATAAGCAAACACGGCGCCAAGTTCCCCAACTGGGGACTTGCCAGAGACTCGCGGTTTTTCTCGGCCAATCTTAGAGAATTTGCCGAAGCGCAACCAACGGTAATGCTACGCGAGGTTCTGCAGGACAAAGTGCCATCGCAATTCGACTTCACGGAATCCACGCTTGAGCGAATAGGTAACAGCACCGAAAGAAACAAGTTTGTTGATGGCGTCGAAATACTCTCCAATCAGGGCGGCGGCGCTCGCATGGGCTACACAGTGTTTGGCATAAGCGGCGTCGCTCCGACCTTAACAAGCACTGCCAGTCGACATTATGAACGCTATAAGGTTGGCAACCGATACCGACGTTTGACTAACGTGGAGTACGCTCGCCTGCAGGGCTTTCCCGACGACCACTGTTCAGCGGTCTCGGTATACGATCAATACTCGCTTTATGGGAACGCCGTTCCTCCACCCATGGCCAAATGGGCAATCGGACGACTGAAGACAAAGGGATTCTCAGTTAGACAAGTACCAAACAAAGAGCGACAGAAAGAACTATTCGCCGATGCCTGAACCAAGTAAGAAGCAGCTTCGCAAACTGATTCGTAACGGACTTGGCGGGCTTGCCGCACAAATCAATACCGCTCTTAAAGGCACCGGCTTAAGGAAACTAAAGCCCGTATTGACTCGCATTGGGCACGGCGGGCACTTACCCCACTGGTACGCTAAACTGAAAGCTGACGGGACGCTTCCCAATTTGGACGGTAAGACGATAGGAAGCGTTGTCGAAATGCTGCTCGTCGCGGTGCTGGAAAAGAACCTTTTTGGTGGCTTGGGCATTCCGCCTCTGAGAATCAACCCTGCCAGGGGCGTTGACCTGCCAGACCTTGATTTGGGTGTTAAGTCTCCATCGGAGAACTACTGCACCAGCGAACCCTTCTTCTCTGCCTACGAAAGACTCTTGGGCAGCGAATACGATATTGTCGTTCTGCTTACGGATTACCAGACCGCGAAGAACAAGCCTCCGCTTCGTTTACAGATTATCAAATGGCGTTATCTCACAAAGAGCCAGATTGCCGACGAGAACTTATGCCGCATTGCAAGAACTCATAGGGAATGGCTCCTCCAAGAGAACGAAGCCTGGGCCAAGAAGATCTTCAGGTTTCTCGCATACGTCAATCAAAGTGATTGGCTGGCCAAGAGGATTCTCAAGCTGGTCGAGACACTTCAAGACGAGGACGAAATTAGGCGGGGCGTACAGGAGGCGATCAGCGACTTTGACAGCAAGAACGCGGAGGCAGAACGACGGGATAAACCTCTTATACCCGACACTCACAAAGAGGCACTGCAACGACTCGTGAAAGTGAAGCCACTGCATTTGGGGGTGATAGACGCTGCCGACAACTGGGTTATCGAATCGCAAAAGGACGCTGGCCGACCACCTAATGACAACGAATGGAACCGCCTCAGACGTGGGCCGCTCGACGGGCTTATTGGAATGAGCTTTGCTCTGCAATGGCGTTACAATTTCGGACGTCTTTTCAAGGTAAATTCGCACCAGCGAGCACAAAAACTGTGAGACTGTCGGCGGCCACACTTCAAGTCGGCCCCGACACGTGTTCGCGCCCGGGATAGCGCTTCCATTGGACGGGCAGCAACATGGGCGTCGTGCTGCGATAGTGTGCGTATTCCTCGCCCAGCGCTGCCCGCAGATCGCGCTCTTCCAACTGGATACCGATCAGGATGTAGCCCGTCGTCACCGCGGCGAACAGGAGATGGCCGTAGGTCATCGTCGGTGCAAACCAAAACGCGATCAGCAGCCCCAACATCAGCGGATGCCGAACCAGATGATAGGCCCCGACCGTCCTGAACACCGGGTGGGTGTACTCCTTGCCACGCAACTGCAGGACGACCTGGCGCAGGCCAAATAGATCGAAATGGTCGATCAGGAAACTGCTATAGAAGACCACGAACCACCCGAAGAAAGACACCCCGTAGACAATCGCCCGAGCCCACTCCGGCTCGAAACGCCACACGACCGCGGGAATCGGCCGCCACTGCCAGAAGAGCAAGATCAAAATCGCACTGGCCAGGAGCACGAACGTGCTGCGTTCGATCGCGACGGGCACGATTTTGGTCCATCGGGCCTTGAAGCCGGGGCGCGCCATGATCGTATGCTGGACGGCGAACGCGGCCAGTATCAACACATTGATCAGAATCGCCGTGCCGACGGATCCCACCTCGCCGGAGTCGATCGACTTGGGAACCACAACATTGCCGACGAACCCGATGGCATAGAGCAGTGCCCCCATGGCCGCGGAGTAGGCCACCAGCCCGTAGGCAAATATCGAAAGTCTCGCCGCCATCAATGCTCCCCCTGCTTTGTTCGGTTCTTCTAGGGTTCCCGGGAAACACGACCCATTAGGGTGCCATGGGCGGCTTGTCCGCCGTTGACATGCCAGGGAGAATCCTAGCGCCGCGAGGGTACCGGTCAAGCCCCCCTACGACCGAATCACTTCCCCATGGCAAAAGGCGCGTCGATGGTTAGATCGAGGGGAAAACCCTTGCGGATTTGAAAATACGTCCCCGGGGGCATCGGCGCGTCGGCCGGGACCAGCACGTTGGGGTTCCGCCCGTAAAGCGCGAAAAACTTCGTCTTCACGCGTAGTTGGATTCGGCCCTCCGCATAGCCGACGATCTCGACGCCGTCTTTGAAGGATGACACGGGCGTTTGCGGGCGGATCTCCCAACCCGGCACATCGAGCCCCGGCGTGGGCAAGCGGTCCAGGGCGACGTACTTCAGCCGTTCTCTCACGGTCGCCGGCGGAGTGCCCGGTTCGATCACATCGCTGAACCCCAGCGACATGTACCACCCCGGCTTGTGGAGCACGAACACGGTGCTCTGCCGGCCGATCACGTTTCGGCCGACGAACCCGGGCTCGTCGGCCTTTCCCGCCTTTTCCACGAGCACCAGGCCGTCCTTTCCCAGGCCGTCCAACCACTGGGCCGCCGCCTTTTCCGCCTCCGCGCCGGTCGCCGCCGGTGGGGCCGCCGTCACAGTCGAGCTAAGAATCACGAGAAGAAGTCCACAACCGGCCAAAGCCACAAGTCCGCGTCGCATGGGTGATCTCCAAGAAGAGAAGCTGAGAAGAAGTGTTCCCGAGGATTCATCTTGGACGCCGGAACGAGCCGAGAAGTTCCCTGTCGACATCGATCGTGTTAGCCCGGCCGGATGCACCGTTTTGACTCGTTCGTGGCCGTGGCAGTTTCGAGACGGAATTTTGGCGAAGCGTGGGAGACATCACCGAAGGCACGGTCAAAGTTGAAGGGAGCTTCAAGCTCACCGACTTCGGCAATAACTCCACCTAAGCGGGGGGGGCGTGAAAATGGCCTGCTCATTTTTCTGCCCAGTCTGTGCCGTTCTTTCCATATAAGTCGTAGTATATATACTACGACTTACTACGATGACTCTTCCTCGAAAATAGATTCGTAAGGCTTATCTATTTAGTGTTTTACGGTCCCCGGTGGACGTCGGAGATAAAGTATACATACTTCATCTTCGACGTCCACCAGGAATTCGCTGAGTGCTGTAACATGTTGTTATCAATGTTATTGCGACACCCGACTCATTCCAAAATAGGTGCAACCCAGACCTTGACAGAACATGCGGTGACAGGTAGTATACATACTACCTGTCACTGGCATCCTATTCCAGGGAGAGGTCGTGTGTGAGTCACTTGTTGCTTCCGAGTATCGATTATTGGCATATCCAGCCACAAGAAGAAGGACATTTCCATGGCCGCGCGATCCCGCCTGAGTATCGCCAAGAGCGACATTGTCGAGACGTTCAGCAAGAGCG
>JABMRP010000664.1 GCA_013202535.1 Planctomycetota bacterium | reverse complement strand
TTCCGCTGCAATTGGTCATGGTTCGCCGGACCGATGGCCGCCATCCGCTCTGGTGCGCCAGCGTGGCATTTGTCGTCGCCTTTGCCCTGTGCGGGCTGTGGCACGGCCTGAGTTGGCAGTTTCTGGCCTGGGGATTGCTACACGCCGGTGGCATGGTGCTGAACAATTTGCACCGGCATTTTCTCCGCCGCCGGCTGGGGAGCAAAGGGCTGAAGCGATACCTGGCCGATGGGCGAATCCGCGTGGTCGCGGTGATCGTTACCTTCGAGTTCGTGGCCCTGTCGCTGGTCGTCGCATTTTATCCCCTGGAAAGGATCTGGCCATGAACGATCCACAGCCCAAAGCGCCTTTGGCCGAACTGCTCGACGGCATGTCGCCGGCGTGGTTCGTGCTGCGAATCTCCTGGGTGGCGGTGCAACTGCTGCTGGTCTACTGGTGTGCGAGGACGGGCGATCTGTTTTTCTATCAGGGGTTTTAGGTGGACTCACCCATGCTCGACACGACCCGATATCGCGGCATACTCACCGTGACGGTTGCCCTGGTGGCGGCGGCCGTGGCGGTGCATTTTGTTCTGGGCGGAGTTTTCGGCCCGCGCCCCGACTTCCTGCTTGGCGAGCAATCCGTGGTCGCACGAAAATACATCGACCAGTCCGATCGCCGCGTGTCGGGCGTTGCCGCCGCGTATCGTCGTGGTCAACTCGACGAAGACGACCTGGTCTGCTTCTTCATTGGCCTGTCGACCGCTCAGGAAGGGCTCGACGGAGACGTCTTGGCGGAGCACGACGGGATGAACGTTCGCTACGTCGGGCTTTGCGGCGGGGGTGGTTGCATGGAGCACGTGCGCGAAGTGGCCCGGCCGCTGTTGCGGAGCAAGTTGCAGCCGGCGCTGGTGCTGCTGGGCGTCCATCCGTCGTGGCTGGTGGGCCGGCCGTTGTCCGGAGCGAAGCGGATTCAACTCAGTCCGCGCATGGCATATCGGGCGCGAGGTCTCGACGGCGTTGCCCAGAACTTCACCGACTGGTATTGGCTCACGGTGAATCGGAAATACGTGTCCTATCAAGTTCGAGCCGGCCTGTACAACCTGCGCTCGGCCATGTTCGAGCGGCTCGATCTCCCGGCCGACGCCTTTCGCACGCCCGACGCCGCTGCCTGGCGACCGCTGGAGAATGTCTTCCCCGACACGGTATCCGCCGAGGAAAAGCAACTGCAGATCGCCAAGTTTGCGAAATACGGACAGTTCGATCCGCGGGCGTACGAGCATTATCAAAGCCGGCAGGCCGCCGTCCTGGTGGATATGATTACCGCCTGCCGCCGGAGTGGAGCCGAAGTGGCCGTGGTGCTGATGCCCGAGACATCGGCGTTTCATCGGCGCATTCCGCCGGAGGCGAGACAATACCTCGACGCCGCGTTGGTCGAAGCGTTCGGCGAGGATCCGCCGGTGGTGTGGGATTTTCAGACCGCGATTCCCGACGACATGTTCGCCGACTATGTCCACCTCACCGAGGCCGGGCAACGGAAGCTGTCGCTGTTGGTGGCCGAGGAAATCCGCCGCAGGACGTCTTCGCTCGACTGAAGCTTGCTTTGCCGCCAAAGCTCCCGTATATTGAACGGGCCGACTCTTTCACATGCCAGGCCCAAACAATACGGGAGATCAACGCGATGTCCGATCGGCTCACGCGACGCCAGTTTGTGCGCGACGGGGCGGTCGCCGCGGCCGCCTTGGCCACGGGACTGACCGCCACCAAGGCGATTCTCGCCGGCAATCCGCGCGACGAAGACACCAGCAAGATCCTCAACTACAGCCCGGACATGGAATACCGCCGCTGCGGACGGACCGATCTGATGGTCTCGGCCGTGGCGCTGGGCGGCCATTGGAAACGGGTCGATCGGATGATCGGCGGCGAGCAAGTCCCCGGGTGGATGACCATGAAGATCCACCGGCCGGAGTTTCAGGAGAACCGCGCCGACGTACTCTCCCGCTGCATCGAGCGGGGGATCAACTACGTCGACGCCTGCTGCCGCGAAGAGATTCTCGCCTACAGTAAGGCACTGGCCGGCCGCCGCGACCGCATGTTCTTCGGCTACTCCTGGCACATCTCCGAGAGCCGGTTTCCCGAGTTCCGATCGACCAAGAGTCTCCAAGACGGATTCGACGCGGGTATGCGCGAGGCCGGCCTGAAATACGTCGATCTGTGGCGTATCAGCCTGTTGACCGAAAGCAGCCGGCATAGCGAAGCGGAGATCGAGCAGGCGGTTGCCGCCCTGGATTGGGCGAAGAAGACCGGCCGGGCGCGCTTCGTCGGCTTCTCGTCCCACGATCGGCCGCACCTGAAGAAGCTGATCGAAACCTATCCCGAACATATGGACGTGATCCTTACGCCCTATACGGCCAAGACCAAAGTGGTCATGGACGAGAGCGGGCTGTGGGCGGCGATTCGCAAGCACGACGTCGGCTGGTTCGGCATCAAGCCGTTTGCCAGCAATTCGATCTTCAAGGGCAACAGTTCGCCCGACAGCCCGACTTTCGACGAAGATAACCGCATCGCCCGGCTGGCCATCCGCTATATCCTCTGCAATCGGGCGATTACCGCGCCCATGACCGGCGTGATCTCCAAGCAGCAGGTCGACAACGTCGCCCTGGCCGTCGCCGAACGCCGCCAATTGGACCTCGAAGAGAAGGCCGAACTCGATCGGGCCATGGATCGCGCCTGGGCCAATTTGCCGCGCGAGTATCAATGGCTGAAGCGTTGGGAGTATGTGTAGTAGGGACTAGGAAGTAGGGACTAGGGACTAGGGACTAGAGAAGGAGCCGAAGATGAGTACGCTACGTTCCGTGCCAACGTGTTTCGTGGCCTGGCTGGCTGTCGCCCTGGGATCGAG
>JABMRP010000663.1 GCA_013202535.1 Planctomycetota bacterium | reverse complement strand
GCGGCGGTCAATTCCATCTTCATCCGCTCGCCCAGCGACAACTCGCGTACCGGCTGGCTGAGTAACTCACGAACCTGGAGCATCTCGGTCAACTCGTCGCGGGTCCGGTCGAACTGACTCGGCTCGATCCGGTAGATCTGCTGGTGCAGGCGAAACGACTCGGCGGCGGGCAGATCCCACCAGAGCTGATTCTTCTGACCCATCACCAAGGCAAACCGGCGGCGATAGGCATTTTCCCGATGCCAGGGAACGAACCCCATGACCTGGGCGGTGCCGCTGGTGGGGGTGATGACGCCCGAGAGAAGCTTCAGCGTGGTCGTCTTGCCCGCCCCGTTGGGCCCGAGAAAGGCGACGAACTCACCCGCTTCGACTTCCAGATCGATCGCCCGAACCGCATCGATCTGGCGATACTTACGTCGAAACAGGCCGCGAATCGACGCCGCCAACCCCTCGCGTTTCCGATATACCTGGTAGGACTTCGACAGCCCCTGGATTTCGATGATGGCCATAAGACCGATTATAGATGCCGGGACACGGGGCGGGAAGGAGCGTGGAGGAATGCAGGAAATGGGCGATATGCGGGAGTAGGGTGCGTCTGGACGCACCAATAGCTCCACGGTGCGTCAAGACACACCCTACAACTCAGAGTTCCCTCGCTTACGCTTCGGGTTACTATACGACAGTCCGCGTTGTCCGCTCGGGGGTCGCGCGATATAATTCGCCGCGTTACGCTGGTTTACCAGATTGCATAGATCCTGGAGGTGGAGTCACGCACACAACACGCGTTGGAATCGGACACGACACGCATCGGCTCGAACCCGGCGGACCCCTTCGCCTGGGTGGTGTTGATGTTCCGTATGACAAGCAGACCGTTGGGCACAGCGATGCCGATGTCTTGTTACACGCCGTGACCGATGCCCTGTTGGGTGCGGCCGCGTTGGGCGATATCGGACAGTTGTTTCCCGACGACGACGAAGCCAACCGCGATCGCGATTCGGCCGAGATGCTGCGGGCGGCATGTCGGGCGGTGGGCAAGGCGGGTTGGCGAGTCGGCAATATCGATTGCATCGTGTTTGCCCAGCGCCCCAAGCTCACCCCCCATTGGCCGGCGATCCGGCGGCGACTGGCCGAGATCCTCGACGTGGCCCCCGATTGCGTGGGGTTGAAGGCCAAGACGGGTGAAGATCTGGGACCCGTGGGCCGAGAAGAAGCCCTATCGGCCCAGTGCGTGGCGTTGATTTTCCTCAAACTGTAAACGGGAGTGAAAAAGGGGGACTGGCTCCGAGCCCAAAATACGTTGAACCCTAGGAAGAACGACCGCCGCGAGGTGCCTGCCCCCTTTTTCACGGCGAGCTGCAATGGCCCGTCCGAAAAAGGGGACTGGCTCCGTCGGCAAACGTCTAATCCGCTTCAAACCGAGACGCTCGACGGAGCCAGTCCCCATTTTCGGACTCCCCTGTCTAGAATCTGAACCACCGAGAAACGATCGACCATGATTCGAGTCTATAACACGCTGAGTAAGTCGAAGGAACCGTTCGAGCCGGTCACACCGGGCGAGGTGGGTATCTACCTTTGCGGGCCAACCGTCTACAAGCCGAGCCACATCGGCCACATGGTCGGGCCGGTAATCTTCGACACGGTCAAACGCTACCTCGCCTACAACGGCTTCGACGTGACCTGGGTGGTCAATATCACCGACGTCGACGACAAGCTGATCGTCCGATCCGGCGAGTTGGGTATTTCGATGGCCGATTTGGCCGCAAAGATGACCGGCGATTACTTGCACTGCCTGGAGTTGATGGGCGTCGACACGATCGACCACCGGCCCCGGGCGACCGACCACATGGACGAGATCATCCGCTTCACCTCGGAGTTGGTCGAGAAGGGGTTTGCCTACGAGTCCGAAGGCGACGTCTACTTCGAGGTGGGCAAGGATTCCGAATACGGCAAGTTGACCAACCGCAGTGCCGACGAAATGCAAGGCGAAGGGGGCGGTACCGCCGGACGCAAACGGGCGGCGGCCGACTTCGCGTTGTGGAAATCGTCCAAGCCGGGCGAACCCTCTTGGGAAAGTCCCTGGGGACCCGGCCGACCGGGGTGGCACATCGAGTGCTCGGCCATGAGCCGGCGGATTTTGGGCAAGACGTTCGACATCCACGGCGGCGGGCTCGACCTGACTTTCCCCCACCACGAGAACGAAATCGCCCAAAGCGAATCGTGTCACGGCCGGCCGATGGCCAAGTACTGGATGCACAACGGATTGATGCAAGCGTCCAGCGAGGTCGGCAAAGTGGGCGGCCGCCCCACGCGTTCCGCCGAACTGAGCCAGGAGGAACAAGAGGCCGGAAAATTGAAGGGCAGCGATGGCGCCCAATCGTTTCTCGAACTGCTGGGGCAGAACAATCTCGATCCGGAGACGGTCCGCTTCTTTCTCCTCTCGACCCACTATCGCCGGCCTATCGATTTCAGCGTCGAGCGTATCCGCGAGGTGGGCAGCGGACTGGAAACGTTCTACCGCTTCTTCAAACGATTCCAGCGGATCACCGGCCGAAGCGTATACGACATCAGCCCGCCATCGACACGGGAAGAAGGCGAACTTACCCCGGGCGACGACCCGCTGCTCGGCACCGTGGCCACGCATCGGACCCGGTTTCTCGACGCCATGGACGACGACTTCAACACCGGCGGAGCGGTCGGTAGTCTCTTCGAGTTGGTTCGGGCGCTGAACAAGTACTGCGACGGCGAGAAGCTGGAAGAGGGCAAACCGCCGGGCGAGAAACTCGACGCGTTGACCGCCGGCGCGACCACGCTACGGGAATTGGCGGCCATCTTGGGCGTATTCCGCAAACCGCCTCAAGAGGCCTCCGGCGCCGATGACGAAGTGCTCGGCAAGCTCATGGAACTGGTGATCGAAATCCGCGCCGAAAGCCGCAAGAAGAAGGATTTCGCCACCGCCGACAAGATCCGCGACGGGCTGACCGACATCGGCATCACGCTGGAAGACCGCCCCGGCGGAACCGATTGGACGTTGGGATAGGCTCCACAACATGACTCCTCCCGAAAATAAAACCCGCATCCTCGGCGTCGACCCGGGCTTGAACATCACCGGCTACGGGGTGTTGGAGACCAGCGGTGGCGGGCTCCAATTGTGTGAAGCCGGCGTGGTCCGGAGCAAGTCGCGGGGGTCGCTGGCCAAACGGGTGAGCGAGATCTATCGGGGGATTTGCGACGTGATCGCCACGTTTCAACCGGCGGTCATGGGCCTGGAGGAATTGTACTCCCACTACGCGCGGCCGCGGACCTCGATCCTCATGGGCCACGCCCGCGGGGTTATCTGTTTGGCCGGCGCCGAGGCGGGCATCGACGTGCTCCATTACTCGGCCACGCAGATCAAGAAACTGCTGACCGGCTCCGGCCGCGCCCCGAAAGGGCAAATGCAGTTGGCCATCGCGCGGGAATTGAATCTGGCGGAAGTCCCCGAGCCGCCCGACGTAGCCGACGCCCTGGCCGTGGCCTTGTGTCACTATTATCTTTCGCGCCGGCCGGCGGAACTACACGGGTGAGGGGGGTCTGTTTAGCCCGGGCACTCGTGCCCGGCGTTTCCGTATCCGGCATTGTGTCAACGAACGCGCCGGGCACAAGTGCCGGGGCTAAACGACGAAGTGAATCAACCCTCGCCCAGATCGAGGCCCGTCTGGCGCATCTTGTTTCGGGCGCGGCTGAGAATCGGGCCGACGCTGTTCTCCGACATCCCCACCGTATCGCCGATCTCCCGATAGGTCTTGCCTTCCAGGTGATACAAGCGGACGACCTTCGATTCGGTTCCGTCGAGTTCGGCCAAGAGGCGTTCGACCTGTTCGCGGTTGCTGATGCGTTGCTCGGGCGGCGGCGTAGCGGCGATCGCATTGGAATTGCCCTTGGCAACACCGTCGCCGAGCCGGGCGGCCGATTTGCCGCGAAGAATCTCGCGCACGGCAATTCGCCGCGCGATCACCGTAAGATAGGTTGCTAAACTGCTCTGACCACGAAAGTGGCGCAAGATAGCGAAATCGTTCTGGATGATCGCCAGGAAAACCTCGGCGGCCAGGTCTTCTCGTTCCTCGGGCGAGAGGCGTACGCTTCGCGCTTGGGCCGTATGATTGACTACGTGAACGACCAGTCCAAGAAACCGATCGACGAAGTCCTCCCACGCCCGAGGCTTTCGCTGGAGACACCGGTCGAGCAGATTGCGGTCAATTTCAGAGAGTGCCACGCTACGCTTCCCCTGGTTGTCGGCGAATACCGTCGCGGGCGGTCCTTGCTGGTGGGGGAGCACGGACAAAATGAAGTGGCCCGAAACCATGCTCACCTACCAATTATTGTAGCATCGAGGGGGGGAATGAAGCAAGGCGAACCCTTTGGGGACTTTGTGACGGGGGGGTGTCGCGGAGGTGGCTTGACACCTCTGGTGCCCCTCCCTAAGATTGCCCTACGGAGGCGTATTGGGATTCGTTAGCAAGTGCTTTGACGGCAAGGACTTGGCTCCCATCAACCGCTCACACGAATGCGGCGTCTCCCGGCACAAGTGCCGGGGCTAAACTGACCAGGCTCGGGAAAACCCGAAGGAGAAACGTCCCCATGACTCACGTCGTTTGCCAACCGTGTCACGACTGCAAGTACACCGATTGCGTCGAGGTTTGCCCGGTAGATTGCTTCTACGAGGGCGAGAAGATGCTCTACATTCATCCGGACGAGTGCATCGACTGCGAGGCGTGCGTTGCCGAATGCCCGGTCGACGCGATCTTCCTCGACGAGAACGTCCCGGACGAGTGG
>JABMRP010000662.1 GCA_013202535.1 Planctomycetota bacterium | reverse complement strand
CCATTATAGCCACGAAGAACCAAGGGCGTGAAAGAAGTCCATCTCGGCCGAATCAAGGCCGTGATTTGGAAGAACCTCCCGTTCCAACGGAAACGGCCTGTCCCGATCGATCGCTACTTTTCCGCGCCCCCGAGATGCCGGCGGACGGCCGCGCCCACAAAACCGATGAACAGCGGATGCGGAGCGGTGGGCCGCGACTTGAACTCCGGATGGAACTGCACGGCGACGAACCACGGATGGCCGGCCACCTCGACGATCTCCACCAGCGAGCCGTCGGGACTCGTGCCCGTGACCTGCATCCCGTGGGAAGCGAACGGCTGGCGGAAGGCGTTGTTGAACTCGTAACGATGGCGGTGCCGCTCCGAGATCTCCTCCCGGCCGTACGCCGCCAGGGCCAGACTGTCGGGTGCCAGCAGTGCCGGCTGTGCCCCGAGCCGCATCGTGGCGCCCTTGTGGACGACGCCTTCTTGCTCTTCCAGCAGACAGATGACCGGCGCCGGATTGTCCTTCTCGAACTCGGTCGAGTTGGCGCCTTCGAGTCCGACCACGGTTCGGGCAAACTCGACGACCGCGCATTGCATCCCCAGGCAGATGCCGAAGTAGGGGATGTTTCGCTCGCGGGCGAAGCGAACGGCTTCGACCTTGCCCTCGATTCCCCGTTCACCGAACCCGCCGGGGACCAACACGCCGTCGACGCCCGAGAGCACACGTTCGGGGCCGTCGCGTTCGACCGCTTCGCTGTGAATGCGCTGGATGCGGATCTGCGCGCGATTCTCGATACCCGCGTGGTCCAGCGATTCGTAGATCGATTTGTAGGCGTCCTTGTGTTCGGCGTACTTGCCGACGACCGCGATACTGATCTCGTGTTTCGGATTGCGAAGGCGGTGGCAGAACGCGCGCCACGATTCCAGATCGGGCTCCCCCGTGGAAATCCCCAGTTTGCTGACGATCAATTGATCCAGCCCGTGATCGACAAGGCTCATCGGAACCTCGTAGATGGAGAAATCCTTGTCCTTCTCCTCGATCACCGCCTCGACCGGCACGTTGCAGAACAGCGCGATTTTCCGCCGCTCGTCCTCTCCCAGCGAGCGTTCGCAGCGGCAGATGAGGATATCGGGCTGGATACCGATCTGCCGCAACTGGCCGACCGAGTGCTGCGTGGGCTTGGTCTTCAACTCGGCCGCCGCTTTCAAATACGGCACCAGGGTAAGGTGGATATAGAGACAGTTTTCCTTACCCACGTCGAGCGCGTATTGGCGAATCGCCTCCAGGAACGGCTGGCTCTCGATATCGCCGGCCGTGCCGCCGATTTCGGTGATCACCACGTCGACGTCGTCGCCGGCCAGACAGGAAATGGCCGACTTGATCTCGTTGGTGATGTGTGGAATGACCTGAACCGTTTGACCCAGATACTCGCCGAGGCGTTCTTTTTCGATGACCGATTGATAGATCTGGCCGGTCGTGAAGTTGCAGTCTTTGGTCAAGGGGCTATTGGTGAACCGCTCGTAGTGTCCCAGATCGAGGTCGGTCTCGCTGCCGTCGTCCAATACGTAGACTTCGCCGTGCTGGTAGGGACTCATGGTGCCCGGGTCGACGTTGATGTAGGGGTCGAGCTTCTGCATGCGAACCGAAAGCCCGCGTTTCTCCAGCAGCATGCCGATCGAGGCACTGGTCAGCCCCTTGCCCAGGGAACTCACCACGCCACCGGTCACGAAGATATGCTTGGTCATCGATATGCCACCCTTGATGAGGTCGTTGCGTCGCGCAGTAGCCACACTGCTTATTCTAGCAGGCCGTTGCATAAGCGGACAGGTGCCATGCGAGGCTAGCCGTTTCCGCATCGCCCGACAAACGCCTCGTAATCTTCTGGGGTATCGATCCCCACGGTGGGCTCATCGATAACCCCGACAAGAATGGTGTATTCGTTTTCCAAAACCCGCAACTGCTCCAGACTCTCGATCTTTTCGAGTCGGGAGGGCGGCAACTGGGCAATCCGCAGGAGAAAATCTCGCCGATAGGCGTACAGCCCCAGGTGCTGATGGAAGCTTGGCGGATCGGCGGTGAGAAGATCGTCATCCCACGTTCGGGGGTGGGGTATCGGGCTTCGGCTGAAATACAGGGCGCGGCCGGCCGAGTCGAAGGTGACTTTCACGCAGGCCGGGTCTTCCAGCTTCGACCGGCTGCGAATCGGCGTGGCCAGCGTGGACATCACGGCCGTGGGGTTCTCCTCCAGCAGGGCCACCACCAGATCGATCGAATCGCCCGACAATTCCGGTTCGTCGCCCTGCACATTGACGACGATGTCGACGTGCGGCATGCTGCGCGCCACCTCGGCCACACGATCGGTGCCGCTGGCCGCCAGCGGCGACGTCATCTCGACCTGCCCGCCGAAGGACTGCACCTCGTCGAAGATTTCCGCGTGATCGGTAGCTACGCAGACCCCCACCGGGCGAGTTGCTCCTCCGGCTGCCTCGTACGTGTGTTGAATCAGGGACTTGCCGGTTTGCCGCAGCAGCAT
>JABMRP010000661.1 GCA_013202535.1 Planctomycetota bacterium | reverse complement strand
GGTCAATGCAGGCCGCAAGCCGGGTGAGTGGCAGGTCTACGACATCCGCTACCGCGCGCCGCGACGCGACGACCACGGTGCCATCGTCGAGGAAGGGTCGATCACCGCCTGGCTCAACGGGCAAAAGGTGCAAGACAACGCCAGATTCGGCGAACCGCGGTCCGTGTATCATCCGTTCCGGTATCATACGACGCCCTATCTGAAGACAATCTGGGAACGACAGAAGAAGACCCAAACCGGCCCCGTCTTCCTGCAGGACCACCAAAACCCGACCCGCTTCCGCAACGTCTGGATCCGTCCGCTGGACGATCGCGCCATGATGTACGAGCCGGATAACTCCTGAGCCCACCAGGCATGCGCCCCGAAGAGAAACGCCCGAACCGGTTGCAGGACGGGAAGTCTCGCGCCCGGATCCTGTTGAAGAAGAATGCAGGCTGGCTGCCGGGTTTTCCTCTGCAAAGCGAATCGGGCCCGCTTCGCTGGCAAGCGTGGCCGTGGGAGAGCCCGGGGAGCGGCCGAGTCGTGTCGTTGGACCGCGGCGCACTGCGCCGCATGGAGATGACGCTGACCAAGCTGTGTTATCATTTTCCGCGTGCCTTGCCCCAGATTGTCGAGGACGTCGGCGACTGGCTCACGCGGATGGATCACCTGCTCAACGTGCTCAAAGGCGCCGTTCATCAACGGCTTCCGATGGAAGTCGAGACGCTGCTGGCTTCGTCTCCCTTGGGTGGCCGTTGGGCCGAGCGATTCCGTCGGATTCGAGCTACCCTGCCGCAACTCGCTTGGCTGCTCGACGCGGTTGCTTTCCTGGAGTTTACCGGACGCAGCCGTTGCGATCCGTCGGTGCTTGAGTGGATCGCCGACCATGCGACGACCCTTTCGCCACTTACCGTGGGCCGTACGACCGACCGCGAGTTGCTACTCACGTTCTGCACTCTGCGAGAAGACATCCACGCCGATCTGCTGCCCCTGCTGGTGGACTGTATGGCGGACGCTTCCGTCTGCTCGGTGTATGGTCCCGACGCCTATGCATACGCCCGGGCTATTTCCGCTGAACTGAAAAAGGCGCTGGACGATAAGCCCTTTGAGATACCGAAAAAGGCACCTTTATCGGCGGCGGATGATGTATGGCGAGGTTTCATCGGGCGTTTGCTCCACTTGGATCCCAAGCCTCGTCGTCAGGCGACCGCACTGCTGGAGTCGCTTCTGCCGACCGACTTGGCAGCCGTTGCCAAGACGCTGACCGGGCAGATCGACGATGAAGAGTCGAGGCTCTTGAGGCGGCTGCGTATGATCCGACACGAGCGGCCGGCACAATATCGCCCGAAGGCCGAGCGGAAGAAGCTGAAAAAGCAGGCCGAGGTCGTTCTTGCGAATCCCGCCGCCGAGCGGCTTCTCGAAAACGCCGACTATATCCTGCGGCACATTCCCTCCATCCTCGATGAATCGTCGCTCCTTCGGCACTGGATGCGGTTCTTGGAATACCTGCCGCCGAAAGAGCGGTCGCTCCGCCCGGGGCTGTTTGCCAGATGGGAACAGGCCCGATTGCGACAACACGACCCGCGGCAGGGGAATCGTCGCTTCCAGCAGATTCTTCCCGAGCTAAGCCGATTGTTCGCCCGACGCGGCGTGCATCCGGCGCTGTTGCGGTATTGGTGCGAACACGTTATATCCGGTAAGCCGTTCGACAACGACCTGATCGGCGATCTGATCGATTACGGATATCGTGACCCCGAGACCTACCAGCGTTGGGTCCGACTTCTGGAGGCGACCGTCTACGATCGGGGGCTGCCGATCAAAGCCGAGTTACTGGGATCCCTGGAAGACTTCGCCCAGGCAACTTCCGACGTTGACCGTGCGGCCCAACTGGTTGCCGCCCTGGCGGAATCCGAGGACGAGTACTTCTGCGAGAACGAGATCCGGGCGGCTCTTTCCATCGCCAACGACGCATCCGGCGCGGCGGCCGTTCTGAGAAAGCTGCGCAACGACTACGAGATGGTCGAACCGGTCGCAACGCTGGGCCAACACGTTGGAGACGACCGACTTCGACGGATCGTCGGCCAATGGGTGCTCGACGGTCGGAAGAAGTCCCTGCTTCGGCTTGCCTCTTGCACGCAGATCGTGGTCGATCTCGGTTTCTCCGTCCCCACGGTCCCCGAGGCGCGATCTTCGCCGGACTGGCTGACATGCTATCCGACCGAATTGCACACGCTTCTCGACGCGCTGGACGAAGTCGCGTCGGATGCCCGGGCCGTTGCCGCACAGCTCCTCCGCAAGGAATTCCCCGATCCGGGCGACCTGCAAAGAGAGATGGATGCCGTCGGCCGCAAGCTCGACTTGCCCGCGGCTCGCCAGGATCCGCGGTTGCAAGCGCGACTGCGGAAGCGACTGGAGAATCTTCGCAGCCGCATCGGCGGGCCGCCGCCAACCGTGACGCCGCAACGGCTCGAAAATCTGGCCAAGAAGATCAGTGCCCGCATCGACCACGAAACGGTCGAATGCTTCGTTCGGGACTGTTACGCCCTGACCGCCGAGAAGATGCGGGCCGCCTACGGAGTCGACCGTTTTCCCGACGAACTGTTTTCACCGCCCAAAGACCAGTTGCTCGCGGGAATCCTTCAACTCAAAGGTGTGGTGAAGAAGCTGGGGTTGCAGTTGTTGCTGAAGAGTCAGCAGGATCCGAAATCTGATTTCCGCGACGAATCTCGAAACGCGATGTTTCTACAGACGCTCCAAGAGAAAGGCATCCGCCTGGAGCCTTGGCTGAGTGACGCGTTCGAGCAGACCGCAAAGACCGCCGCCGGCGAACCCTATCGGCTTGCGTTTACACGCGACATTCTCGACGTTCTGCTGATGGGTTTTCATTTCGAGACGTGTCTCTCGCCCGGCTCGGTCAACTTCTTCTCCACGATTGCCAACGCGCTGGACATCAACAAACAGGTCGTTTACGGAAAGACGGCATCGGGCCGCGTCGTCGGTCGCTGTCTCTTTGCGCTGGCCGACAACGGAACGATTCTCACCTACCATCGCTATGCCCACAGCGCAGCCGACGGTTTCGAGGCGGCGGTCGGCCAATTCGCCGAGCAACTGGCCAAAGCGATGGGCGCCGCGTTGGCCTCCACCGGCCAGGTGGCGACGCTGGTCGCTCGGAGTTGGTACGACGACGGAGCCATCGCCAGCGAATCGGCCTACAATCTCCAGAACCCCGAGGGAGCGGTGCGAACCATCCTGCGAACGGCGGATGTGTCGAAGATCGTCAAGAGGCTGGGAGATTTCTTCGGAAGCGAAGAGATCCTGAAAAGCGTCTTGGGAGCGGTGCTGCTCCTGGATGACTTTGAGCAGCGCAAGGAGATCGTCACGCCGCTGCTCGACAGGTTCGGATTCGATACCACCGTTCCCATGGCCCAAAGGCTCCGTCTTGCCGTTTTGGCTCGACTCGCGGGAAAGAGCGAAACGGCCGCGGAGATCGTCCGCACGTTGCGGGTGAGTTCGCTGCCGCGACGACTGAAACGTTTCGCGTGTGGCCATTGTGATACCTTCCATGAAATCGGCGGCTACCGCGAGGTGCTCGATCTGTTGATCGAGTGCAATCCGTCGATCGCCCTGCGCACGATTCGGATCACACGGCCAGAGAACGTCAAGTCAGACAACGAGGAAACGAGACCGCTCCGAAAGGAAATGCTCCTGCGATGCCACGAGTTGCTCGGCCGTGACCGGGCGATCCCGTAGTGCCCCGTCAAGGCCGTGACCGGGCTGGTTCGCGCTCGGTAGTTGACAGCGCGGGGCTCTCACGTCATGCTCGGAGGTGGTTCGCATTCCTGCCCCAAGCGAGACTGTCATGCCCCGTTCTTCGAGACTCTCGTGCCTGCTCATCGGCCTGTTGCTCGTCGGAACCGCAATCAGTGCGGGCGAGAACGAAGAGACCGCCGGGGCGAAAGGGGAGAATCGGAACTCGCTGGAATACATCGAGTTGAAACTCGCCCCCAATGTGACGATGGAGTTGGTCAAAATTCCCTCGGGAAAGTTTCTCATGGGAACCGGCCCGGACCAGCAGATCCGTATCCACGACGATCGCGAGCAGCCGCGGCGAGAAGTGACCATCGGCCGAGAGTTTTTCATGGGGACCCGCGAGGTAACCCGGGGGCAGTTCGCGGTGTTCGTCGAAGTGGCCGGATACCTGACCCAGGCCGAGCGCGAAGGCTGGACCTTTGCCTGGAACGGGCATGTCTGGGACAAGGTCGACGGCGCCTCGTGGCGGAAGGTCGGCTTCGACCAGACGGACGAACATCCGGTCGTTTGCGTTAGTTTCGACGATGCGGTCGCCTTCTGTCGCTGGTTGACCCAGAAGACGGGCCGCAAGATTCTGCTCCCGACAGAAGCCCAGTGGGAATACGCCGCCCGGGCCGCAGCGACGGCCGCCTTCCCCTGGGGCGACAAGTGGGAAGACGGC
>JABMRP010000660.1 GCA_013202535.1 Planctomycetota bacterium | reverse complement strand
CTCGATCATGGTGCAACAGTCGCCCAACGAAGTTTACCAGCCCACGCCGCTGAGGGTGTTGGACTTCCACTTCCAACGGTAATGGAATTCAGCGACTCGGTACGGGGGTTACCCGTAGGGACGCCAGCCGTCGGTTGGCCGCTTTCCCTCGGATGAGCTTTTTGGGAAGGACAGGCGAAAAAACGCCGAGAAATTTACCAGGCGCTAGACACGGGGGGGGGTGCGATGTTAAGATAGGAGTCGCGTCATGCCTGGAACGACTTCAGGCTCAACCCAAATGGGAAATATCGGCAGAAAGGTGTTCTGGCATGTTTCAACGTCTTCTTCTGGTTCTTACCGCGGCAGTTCTACTTGGCACCCCACCGGCTTCGGCTGAGACACCCGACGAGGAGCCGTCGCTTCGCTCGCAGCTTGAATTCCCGCTACTCTTCACGAAGCGGCGGAATATCCAGGGGATCCACATCTACGACACCTATTACAAGTGGTTCCCCGGCGGCGGCATCTACGTGCTGGAGAATCCGTCCGATCCGCCCGAAAAGCACCGTATCCGAACCGTCATCGATCCGCGGTCGAAGGAAACGCTCGGCGAGGGAATGTACTGGCAGCCCGAGCTTTCGTACGACGCGAAGCGCGTTCTCTTCTGTCATAAAGGGGCGCCCGGCGGCAGCACGAGTATTTACGAGATCGGCATCGACGGCACCGGGCTGAAGCGATTGACCAACCCGGGCGATTGCGAACGCGAGTATCATGGCAGTGGCGGCGGGGTACACGACTTCGGACCTAACTACCTCCCCGACGGGCGGATCGTCTTCACATCGAACCGCTACAGCAGCCTGATCCCTTGCGCCAACGAAGGCTCCGACATCTTACATACGATGAACGCCGACGGCTCGAACATCCAGGCGATCTCGGTCAACTGCGAAACCGAATTCGACCCGACCGTGCTGGAAGACGGGCGGATCCTCTTCGGACGCTGGGAGTACGTCGACAAGACGGCGCTGACAGTGCAGTCGCTCTGGACCGTCTATCCGGACGGCACGAACGAGACGGCGACGTACGCGAACAACATGGTCTTTCCCGAGGCGATCCTCGATCCGCGTCAAGTGCCGGGCGAGCGATACCTCATCGTCGGCAGTTTCACGCCACACAACTCGCCGCCCCGCGGAACGGTGGCGATGATCGACACGCGCATGGACAAGAACGATCCGGCCGCGATCCATAACTTCGACACGCCGAATGATCCGACGAACAATCGGGGCAATTCGTGCGACCCGTGGCCTCTCTCGAAAGATACGATCCTTTACAGCGGACAAAGCGGCCCGTTCAACGCGATCATGATGGTCAATAAGAAGGGCCAGCGCGAGGTGATCCTCGCCGACCCGGCGATTGACCTGCACGCGCCGATTCCAGTCCGCCCGCGCCCCCTCCCCAACTTGAAGCGGGACTTGACCGACCGGAGGAAGACAACCGGTAAGTTCTTCGTCCAGGATATTTACGAGGGGATGCCCGAGGTGAAGCCCGGGGCGGTCAAGTATCTCCGCGTGCTGGAGGATACGAGTCGAACGAGCCCGACACCTGGCGGGAGCCCGGTCAATCAGACGTTTCTCGTCTCGTCGGCCCTGTCGTTTACGATGAAAGATTACATGGGGGTCGTGCCGGTCGAGCCGGATGGAAGCGTTTACTTCGAAGTGCCTTCCGGTCGGGCGGTCTTCTTCCAGGCACTCGATGCCGAGGGGCGTTGTGTCCGGAGCATGCGAACATTCATCCAGGCGGCCCCCGGGACGACGCGCGCTTGCATCGGCTGTCACGAAAACAAGCGGGCGACCTACGCGTCGAGGGAGACGCCGCCGCTGGCGACCCGGCGACCGGCAAGTCAGCTTCAAGACGAATCGTGGGGATCGGGGCCGATTGTCTACACAGAACAAGTTCAGCCGATCTTTGATCGTCATTGCGTTTCGTGCCATGGCGGCGAGGAGGGAATTGCCGCCGGGCTCGATCTGACGGGCGGTTGGACCGAACTGTTCAATATCTCGTACGAACATCTCTCGAATCGACGCGAGGTTCAGTACAAAGCGCCGGTCATCGGCGGCATCGATTGCATGAACGGTACGTCGTACTACTCGTCGACGATCCTGCCCCCCTACTCGCACGGCAGTGGGAAGTCGCTGCTGACCGACATCCTGGTCGATAAGGCGAAGGGGCATGAAAAACGATTCGATCTGCCGCGCGCCCAGCGCGACTTGGTGCTGGCGTGGATGGATTCCAACGGCCAGTTCGGCGGCACCTGGGATTACGTGCAGAGCGGTTTCTATGCCGCCGGGTGGAAGCAGACCAGGGCGAGTCTGGAAGGCGTTATGGAGAAAGCGAGTTGTGTGACTTGTCATCCGCGTGGCGACTTTGAAGTCGACTGGTTCAACCTTCAACGGCCCGAGTTGAGCCGGATTCTCCGCGCCCCGCTCGAAAAGGGCGAGCAAGGCTTGGGCCTGGCGCTCTGTCGCGAAAGGAAAGCCGACACGAATTTCAAACGGCTTCGGATGATGACCTCCGGCGGATACCAACACGCGGTCAAACCGCTCTCCTGGTTCCCCGCCCAGGAGTGGAAGGAATGGGACGAAAGTGGTCAGCCGCTGGTCACCTTCAAGTCGACCGAAGACACGGTCTACCAGGAGATGCTCGGGATCATCCAGCAAGGCCGTCAGGCGGCGCTTGCCACGCCGCGTCTTGACATGCCCGGTGCCCCGGTGGTCGCGGGAACCTGGCGAATGATTGTACCGCGTCCTCTCCCGAAGCAACTGCCGAAGCTATCGGCCGATCTCGACGGCGAGGGCATGGTACACCTTGCCTGGCAGCGCAACACGCGAACGTGGGGACTTGCGTTCGAGATTCACCGTAGCGACAAGGCGGCATTTACCCCATCGGCCGACACGCTACAGACCGAGACTCGATTGTTTCGATGGCGTGACCCGGAGGCCAAGGGAGGCCCAACCCATTATGCGATCGTGCTGAAGGACGAGAAGGGCAAGAGCAGCGAGCCGATTCGCGCGTCGATCGTCGTCCCACCGCCGAAGCCGCCCGAGCCGGTCGCCAAGCTCGAAGCAACGGACAAAATCGGCTGCGTGCGACTTGCCTGGCCTGTCGATCCGCCCAGCAGCTTGCGATATCGCGTCTACCGAGGGCCGGCCGGTGGCGGTGAGTTCGCCTCCTTGAACGAGACGCCGCTCACCGGCGGTCCATTCGAGGACACGACCGGCGAGGAAGGGATCGCCTACCGTTATCATGTGCGAGCGGTCAGCACCCGGGGATCGGAGAGCAAGCCTTCGCCCGAGGCAACCGGCAAGTCGAAACCTTGGCCGAAGGGGCCGGTGCTCGATATGCCGCTGACTCAGAACGTCGAAGGCAAGAGCTTCGATAACGAGCAAGTGACCGGCCAGCTTGTTGGGGCCGCCAAGATCAGCGAGGGGGCGCTCGATCTGACCGGTGGCGGATATCTCCGGGTGGAGAACTCGGATCAGAGGTTCGATCTTGCGGACATAATCTCGGTTGAATGTAGCGTCTACCTGACGAAGCCGGGCACGATGCCGGTCATTCTCAGCCATGGGGAATGGAACCAAGCGGGCTGGTTTGTGCAGTCGATCGGCGGCGGTTGGCGCTGGCACCTCGGCGGAACGGACTGCGACGGCGGTCGTTCGGTGACCGGCCAATGGATTCACCTGCGCGCAACGTATGACGGCAAGGCCGCGCGGCTCTACCAGGACGGCAAGCTGGTCGGCGATGTTCCGTGCCGTCCAAACCTCGCTCCGTACTCGGCTCCACTCATGATAGGCCAATACACGGCCCGGCAAAATCCGGAATTCCAAACCACCGGCCGGATGAAGAATGTCAGGATCTATCGCGGACGAATCGGGCAGTAGGATCGAGGCGCAACTGGAGCCACCTTCCGTCATCGACCATTGCTCCGTTACTTGGGCCGTGGACGAAAACCTATCGGTGTCACTCGTGAAAGCTGAACGAATAAAGCTTCGAGTCTCTCAGTTCGAACTGCAAACGAATCTCGTTGCCTTGGAGTGTGTCGAGTGAGAATCCTTCCTTCCACGGTACTTCGCCGTCGGTGACGGTTTCTGTCATCGGCTCGCCTTCGGCCAGTTCCTTGTTCTGACGATCGAGAACCGTGACCTTGATGGATCCGCTCTGGCGAACGTCCGCCGAAAGGCGGAGTTTCTTGCCGGTACAAGCGATCGGCGTGGTGGTAATCAGAGCGGGTTTGTTGCTGTCGACCGGTTCGTAGCCCGCGAAGCCGTCGGGCCGCAGGGTCGCCAGGCAGAGAAAGGCGTTGCGCCAGTTGCCGTGATGCCAGTCGCTGCCGCCGTAGTAGATGCGGATCTGGTCCTTCAGGAAGACCGGATACGCGCCGGCATACACGCAGCCCCAATCGTAGGCCATTTCCTTCTCGCTGTTGGCGATCAGGGGTGTGTCGGGGCAGACGCGGTGCCACGTCACCGTGTCGGGACTCCAGGCCAGCTCGCACCAGACGCGGTCCTCTTTCGGATAGATAACGGCCACCAGCCCGAGGTAAACTCCGCCGTGGAAGAAGGTCGGCATGGCATACGTCTGGTGGCCTCTGTCCGTTCCTTCGAGTACGACTTTGGCCTTGGTCCATTTCAGGAAGTCGTCGCTCTCCGTCCGGGCGACCTGGCGCCCTTGCTGGCCCCAGGTGCGGGTGATTCCCACGTATTTGCCCAAGGTGGGCGCCCAAAGCGCATTGTTGTGGGTGTCACCCGCCACGTCGACTTCCGGGCAAGGTATCGCTTTGCCCCAGTGAATCCCGTCGGCCGAAAAAGCAACGGCGACTCCCTGGAAGAAGGCTTTGTAGCGTCGTGCCGGGTCCGGATCGCGAAGGTCCTTGAACACACCGGCGCCGTGCGGCCCTCGCCAGAGAATGTTGTTCTGCTTGGAGCCCTCGAACTCCACCAGCCCCAGTTGGGGTTTCTCCCACCGGATGCCGTCTTGGGAAACGGCGTAGCAAATGGCCATCTCCCGGCCGCGCGGCGGTCGGTAACGCGTCTCGCGCCGTTGTGGGAGCGTCATCCCGGCGGCCGAATTGTCGACGATAAAGGGACTATACCAGCACTTGTAGAGTCTGTCTTCCTGGTCATAGATCACGTTGGCATACAGGTTGTCGAAACGTTTCTCCCAGGGCTTGTCCTCCGCCATCAGCGGGTTGTGCTTG
>JABMRP010000659.1 GCA_013202535.1 Planctomycetota bacterium | reverse complement strand
CGGGATGCAGTACCTGTTGAGCGGCTACGCGAACTGGTACGCCAAGCGGCACGAACGGCCCGGCCACCTGTTTCAAGGCCGCTTCAAGGGTGAACTGATCGAGGACGAAACTTACTTCTGGAACGTCAGCCGCTATCTGCACCTCAATCCCGTGCGCGGCCGACGTCCGCTGGTCGAGTATCCCCGCGATTGGCCGTGGTCGAGCTATCGTGGCTATGCAGGCAAGAGAGCGAGGCTGGACTGGATACGTTACGACGTGCTGCACGAAGCCTGGCAGGGTGAAATGGGGGGCAGCGATGCCGAGGCGGCCTACCGTCGATTCGTTGAGTCGGGGATGGTCGACCCACCAAGCAATCCGTTCGAGGCGGCGCGGGAAGGATGGTTGCTGGGTAGCGAGGGATTTGTTGCTCGCATCAAGCGTCTGATGAAACAGCCTTGCCATCCCGATCAAGTGCCGCAGTGGAGCCGGCTGGAGTTGCAAGCGGAGGATGTTACCCGGGCGGTTGCGAAATTCTACGGTGTGTCCGTCGAATCGTATACGGTTCGGCGTTCCACGGCTCCCGGCAGGGACTTGGCCGCCTATCTGGCACAACGCCGCACAACCGCCACGCTCCGGGAATTGGCCAGCCTATTCGGCCTTGGTCATCCCGATAGTGCCAGCAACCTGATCCGCCGAGCAGAAAAGGAACTCGAAGCGTCGAAGAAGCTGCGATCAGAACTGGAACAGATCGAGCGGTTGCTTGTGAATACCTGAAAACAGGGTCTGACCCCACGACTCGTCGGCGGCCAGAATTCGTTGAATCCTTCGGTTGTTTTTTGTTTGCGAAATGACAACCGCGGAGGGGGACGTGGTAAAGCCCACTGTCGCCCGCACCTGACCCGCCGGGCAGAAAACGAACTTGAAGCGCCGAAGAAGCTTCGATCCAAACTGGAAATGAATCGCGCTTGCTGGCGAATGCCTGAAAACAGGGTCTGACCCCAGTCGCCCCGGTGATGGGCTATCACACCGAATGACTTGCGATGCTCTTCCGTTTCGAAGGAAGGGTGAAGCAGAACGTCGAGCCGTGTCCCAAGCCGTCCGATTCCACCCAGATGCGTCCATCGTGTGCCTCCACGATTCGCTTCACCAGTGCCAGGCCTATTCCGGAACCTTCCACTTTCTGGTCCAACTGGTCGAACAGGCCGAAGACTTTCTCGTGGTAGCGGGGGTCGATGCCGATTCCATTGTCCCGGACAAAGCAACAGGCGATCTCGTTGCCATCTTGCCGGGTGCCGATTTCAATGCGGGGTTCCGGCTGCTGGCCGATGTACTTGATCGCATTCTCGATGAGGTTCAGAAGTACTTCGAGGAGTCGTTCTTTATCCGCGTATAACGTTGGCAGGCGAGAGGATATATCAACTCGAATATTTCCGGCCGCGATTCGACCCGCGAGTGTCGTCAGAACTTCCTGTACCAGTGCTTCCAGTTGGACGTCTTCCGACGGGTTCACGACACGGCCGACGCGAGACAACTCCAGAACGTTGTCCAGCAGTTGACTCATGGAATCGACCGACGCGGCGATGCGTTTCGTGTCATACTGGACCTCTTCCTTCTCCCCCTGCGCCATGTTCTTCTCCAGATCGCCAACGAGCCAACTGATACTCAGCAGCGGCGTCCGCAGGTCGTGCGATACGGTGTAGGCAAACCGCTCCAGCTCCGCATTCTGCTTTTCCAAACGCGTGATGAGTCGCTCTCGCTCGGCCTCGACCTGCTTGCGTTCCGTGATGTCAATCACCACCTCGATTGCCTTGTCAACCGTCCCATCCGGATTGCGGCACGGGGCTGACAGGAGTTCATAATGTCTTCCGTCGGCCGCTGCCAGTTCAACGCGTTCCAGGTCTCCGCTGGCAATCGCCTTCTTCATGGGACAGAAATCGCACGGTTTCTCATTACCCATGTAGTACTTATGGCATGGCAGTCCGCCGGGATCTCCGAATCGGCCTCTCAGGAAGTTGTTTTGGGTGAGCATCTCGTAATCGGTGCTGACAATGTCAACGCCGATTCCCGCCGTGCTCAGGCCCTCCGTCATAGCCCGCAACTGATCCCGTTCCGCGGTCACCATTTCTTGTGCCTGCCTGCGCTCGGTGATGTCGCGGACGATCGAAAAGAGCAGGTGCCTACCAGCGAATTCAAACCGGTTCAAGCTCACCTCGGCATCGAACAGTGTGCCGTCGTGGCGAGCATGCTGCCACTGGAAGAACTGTGGCGGGCCTTCGTAGGCCGCCGCAATCACCTCAAGCGCCTTCTCTCGGGAGTCGCGTCCGTCAGGCTGCCGAGGCGGGGAGTATTCAAAGGGGGTGTGGTTGAGAATCTGCCGCGAGGCGCATCCGAACATCTTCAGCGCCCGAGGGTTGCACTCAACGAAATGGTCGCCGTCCATGACGAAGATCGCGTCGTCGGCAGACTCGAACAAGGAGCGGTATCGCTCTTCGCTTTCACGTAGCGCCTCCTCGGCCGGCTTTCGATCTGTAATGTCGATCTGCGTCCCCCAGGTTCGGGCCACGCGATCGTCTTCAAAGAAGCTGACAGCGCTGCCGAGAAACCACGTTTCTTCTCCCGACCTCGACACTTTCTGAGTCTCGGTCATCTCGAAACCATACCCTCCTCCAATCCACGCACGGATGACCTCCCGGGCAACCATCTCGTCTCCGCCGATCACGTCAACGGGCCGAAGCCCGACGATTTCACCGGCCGACGAGAAGCCGTACATCCGTGCGTAGATCATTGCACTCTTCCAGGGTCCCGTGGTCCAATGCCCAGTCGACCTGTGCATCAACCGGAATATCGGTGGGCATGGGGGGATCTACTTTGTAGCGGTAGATTCCCTGCAAACTGGTCCTGACGAAGTTGCGGTACCGCTCCTCGCTTTCGCGTAGCGCCTCCTCGACCCGCTTGCGATCCGTTATGTCGACAACGGTGCCAAGAACCAGGTTGCGGCCGTCTTCCGCCAGCCCGACGAGGCTCACTTCGGCGGTTCCCTCTTTGCCGTTGGAATGGCAAAACGTCCATTCCGTCGTGACCTGCTCACCTTGAAGGGCCTTGGCAATCAGTCTCTCGGCCTTTTCCTCCGATGCAAGGCCGTCCGGCTGACTCGGAGGGCTGATCGGTCCCGATGTCACGGACAGCAGTTCTTCGCGGCTGAGCCCCAGTAACTCCAGGACCTTTGGGTTGCAGTCAACGTGACGCCCCGTTTCGCCGTCAATCAGCACCATCCCGATCGGCGACTGCTCGAAAAGTCTGCGAGACGATGCGCCACGGCCCTCTGGCACCACGTCGGCGTCCTCCCGAACGAGAGCATCGCCGCCGAGCCGATCATCCCGCGACACGGCGCGTTCGAGCGTGGCCACCCGGTTACGCAGGGACTGAAGTTCCTTAATCAGTTGCGATTGGCTCTTCCGGCTATCCTCCATCGCACCGGCCCTCCAGATCGGAAGAACACGATCAACCTCTGAGAATGCCGCGAACCACTCCTGTGTCTTGCAGGGGCACGCTTTGGCTGGAGAGAAGTGGCAAGCAGCGCCGAGTATAGGTTACCGCCATCCGACTGACGGTACAACCCATGGTCGTCGGCCTGCTGCGTCGAACGCTTCCGGGCCAGATGGCCCCGGTCCAGGATCTCATCTTTCACGAGGTCATTGCGGGAGATTTTGCTTGGCTTTCACCGTGTTGACCATATGGGTGATAGACGACACGCTGCCGCAGGTCGTGAGTTTGCACTGCACAATGGCGCCGGACAGTCCCGTGAGGGGGCCAAGCTGTTTCCATTCGGAGGCCACGACGGTGACGCCACCGAGGACACTGGAAAGTGCTCGCAAGATGCCCTTCGATTCTCCCGTATCGCAAGCGCGAATCACGACCATGGCGTTGGTCGTGAAGACGGATTTCAGCTTCTTCAGCTCGGTTACAATCGGGCCCTTGCTTGAAGTCAGTGTCGACTCATCTACCCAGTCATTTCCGATGTAAAAACCTTTCGGGTTTCCGTGTCCGGTAATGGTAAGGTGCCAGACCTTCGCTTTCTGTCGCCTACTTAGCTTGACCACCTGCTCGACCATGTCGACTGTATCCGTGATCAGCCGTTCGCCGCTCGTAACGAGCTTCGAGGATCCGTAGAAATAATTGACGGGATCGTGATGTGGAATCACGTGGATTTGGAGCGTTTTTTCGTTTCCCGTCGAAAACCGAACTGACATAGCGTATTTACCCCTTCAGTCTGTCTGGACGTCGGTCTGACTCCGGCTGTCTGTATTGCCCGCCATCCCTCACATACCAAGGGCGTTCGGGGGGGGGGCTATTTCAGACCGAAGTCGCGGAACGAACTCCGAACGAAAGAATTGAATTGTGCCACACTAACCTGTCATTATACTCGCCACGGTCAATGCGGGGAAACTGAAGATATAGAAGACCCAAGAGAAGACAGAATTCTACGTATGCTGATTTTTTTGTAAAAGGCACAGGGGCGAGAATCCCCCTTCATTCGGCTGGGCGGAAAGAAGATCGCCATGATTGTCGGCGTCGGCCAGGAGGCGGACGACTCGGCCGGCGTTGAGCACCGCCAGTTGATGGCGGCGAGTGGCTCTCGGTTCGGTGGGATCGTGGCAGCTTGACGGGGTGGGAATTTGGCTGGCATGGAGGTGCATTCGAGGTTTGGCCACCTTCCGACACAAAGATCGGAGCGTAAGGCAAACAGACTCCCAGACGCGAAGATAGGGGAGCCATGGGCTCCCAGCAAGATTGTATTCCGGTCTGATTGCAGGTCGCCGAAAAGGCAAACACTCGTGGCGGGTTTCCCGCGGCGTAGAGAATGTCCCTTGGGGGGGGGCGGGAACTGGTTTCGTCTGGAGCGCCCGCTGGCCGTGTATTGCGGGCAACTTTGCCGGACGGCGGCCAGACGCTGGACACGTTGGTGGGCGGCATGGCGGACGCGGAAACGTGTCGATAATCTCTTTTGTGGCCCGTCCGATGTGCCAAGCCGTTAAGAGGTTCCTGCCCAACTTTTTCTGGCGTATCGAACTAATCCCGAGCGGCGTGCCAGCCGCTGTCGTCGATCGTCTCGACCGGCGGCGCGACCTTGGCCGGGCGAACGATCGGCACCAGCGGCAGATCCTGGGTCGTCTGCAGCGACACCAGGCGGATCGGTCGTGCGGTGACGCGGTTTTCAGGCGCAATCAGCCGCGGCGCTTCGTGCAGGGGGAAACTGACGTCGGCTCCCGGAGCCGGCGTGGGCGCGGCTTTGCCTTCGGCCGGTGTATCGGTTTTTTCCGGCGGTGTACCGGCGCCATTGGACTTGGGAGCGAACGTCTTGGGCGTCTCCGGCTTGGCAGGATCGGCCAGCACCGATCCTTCGTTTGCGGCCACCGGGGGAGTCACCGAGGCCGCCGATCGGGCGATGGCACCGCAAGCACCCGTCGCGCAACCGGAACTCACCGTCGCG